>JAQUKI010000091.1 GCA_028719225.1 Fidelibacterota bacterium
CTTCCAAATATCCGAGACTGCTCAGTTTTAACAGATTCTCATAGCCTTTTAGATTTTGCGCAAGCACCACAAAATGGTGGTAGCCTAAGCCGCCCTGTGATTTGGATTTTTTATCGAACCTGCTATTTTCCGCAACATACAATTCACATCCAATGATCGGTTTGATCCCGTTTTTGTTGGCGATCTTGTGAAACGCAATGACACTGAAGAGATTTCCGTGTTCGGTAAGCGCGACCGCCGGCATGCCGAGTTCTTTGACGCGTTTGACCAATCCTTCGACGCTTTGAGCGCCATCCAGTAAACTGTAATCCGAGTGATTATGTAAGTGAATGAACCGAGACATTTAAAATCTTCCTAAAAATATTGCGATGAGTCCGAAAAAGACATCGATTTTCAGCAGGCGGGCGAGCCGCCCGCAGTTTGCTTCGCCGATATCTTTTCGGATCGAATAAACCACAAAGGCCAGTGGAATTTCGACAAAAATTACCAACACGACGAGATAGTAAATCCCGTATACACCGAGAAAATACGGCAGAAATGCGCCCGCCATTAACAATAGCGTCAGCCAAACGACCCACGCTTGCGCCACACACATTCCATGCTGCAAAGGAATCGTATGGGCATCTTCTGTTCGGTCGCCGCGAACATCCTGCATATCTTTGACGATCTCGCGCACCAAATTGAAACCAAGCGCTAAAAAAAACGGCGCGATTCCTTTCCGGACATCGCCGAAAACCAACGCGCCGAAAATGAATGTCAATCCCAGAATCGACGCAACGATGAAATTCCCCCAGAATGCGCGTTTTTTAAAATACAGACTGTAAGCGACCAATAAAAATATTGCCACCACGACGATGATTCCGACCGCCGGTGTCAAGATGAAAACAGTCAGAATTGTACCGATTATAAATAACGCAATTGAAAATATCAATGCCGTTCGCCGGGAGATTTTCCCCGATGGGATCGGTCGGTCCGGACGATTGATCCGGTCAATTTCCACGTCGCAGTAATCGTTCAGCGCATTGCCTGCCGCCGTGAAACTCCAGACGATCAGAATGGCTATCGCGATCATTTTCCAGGAAGGAAACAGTTGCATCAGTGTCGCGCAGACGAGAACGGCAATCGCACCCTGAAACAGATTCAGCGGACGCGTCAACCGGATGAGAGCGAGCAGTTTATTCATGTTTCCTTTCCGCCAGAATACCGCGACTCTGTCCCTGCAAATCTTTTATCACGGTCAACTGGTCGAAACCATTGCCGGAAAAAATTGATTGAACGGCCGTTTCCTGATAATTGCCGCCGATTTCCACCGCCAGTACACCGTTCGATGTTAAAAGAACACCGGACAATTCTACGAAACGATGATAGAATTTTAATCCGTCACCGCCGGGCATTAGGGCATTTTTCGGCTCATAATTTCTGACGATTGTTGGCAATTCATCGTACATTTTCTCGGAAACGTACGGCGGATTGGAAACGACGATCTGAAAAGGAGCGGATGGGAACTTGTCGGTCTTCAGAACATCCTGCAGGATGAACTCAATCCGTTCAGAAACGGCATGTTTCCGGGCGTTTTCCCGCGTGATTTCCAATGCTTTCGGATTGATATCGCAGGCTACGACAGAACATTCCGGCGCAAGCACGGCAAGCGAAACCGCAATCGCTCCGGAACCGGTTCCGATATCGAGAATTCGCGGTTTGTCCCATTTCCGATTTTTCAGAAGAGAAAGGATCGTTTCCACGATCACTTCGGTGTCGCATCGCGGAATCAGAACGTCCGGTGTAACTTTCATCTCCAATCCCATGAATTCGGCTTTGCCGACGATATACTGAACCGGTTTTCCATTGGCACGCTCGATCAGCATTTTCTTGAAATCCGCCAACTCTGCCGGTGAAAGCGGTCGGTCATAATTCAGGTAAATGTCCATCCTTGAACAATTCAGAATTTCTCTCAGGAGCCATTCGACTTCGACCTGCGGCGATTCGACGCCTTTCTGCGAGAGATATTCTCTTGACCATTTCAGAACGTCAATCACTCGCCATGTTTTTTGTGAAATTGTCTCCATAAACTAATCGAAATTTAATCCAGATTCATAACCCGGCAAGCAGTTTTATTGGCTTTCGATAAATTATTTTTCAGGATTCAAATATTCAATTTCAGCTGTAATAAAGATGCAAAAACCCGGACCTTTTTTTGAGGCAAACCTATATTTTTATGTTTGAATGAATAACTGTATGGAAACGGGATCGTCATCGATCCGGGAAATCGGTCAATTCGATCCTTTGAGCATTTCCATGTTGTGCGCCACTTCCAGCGCCTCGACCAATTCGTCGAGATCGCCTTCCATGATGTACTGAAGTTTATAGAGTGTCAGGTTGATCCGGTGATCGGTGACCCTGTCCTGTGGAAAATTGTATGTTCGGATTTTGGCGCTTCTGTCGCCGGTGCTGACCATCGACCGTCGCTTATCGGCGATGACTTTTTCCTGCTCGGCGCGTTTCAAATCCAGCAATCGGCTTCTGAGGATTTTCAGCGCTTTGGCTTTGTTCTTATACTGAGATTTTTCGTCTTGGCAAGTAACAACCAATCCGGTAGGCAAATGCGTGATGCGAATTGCAGATTCCGTCTTGTTGACATGCTGTCCGCCGGCGCCACTACTGCGATAAGTGTCGATACGCAGCTCTTCGGGATTGATATTAAAATCGACTTCTTCCGCTTCTGGAAGAACGGCGACGGTTGCCGCTGACGTGTGAATGCGTCCCGAAGTTTCCGTAACGGGAACTCGCTGAACCCGATGAACGCCCGATTCGAATTTCATAGTTCCGTAGACACCAACGCCTGACAATTGAAAGATGATTTCCTTGAATCCGCCGATTCCAATCTCGTTGCTGGATAGAATTTCGAGTTTCCATCCTTTTTTTTCGGCATATTTGACATACATCCGGTAAAGATCGGCGCCGAAAAGTGCGGCTTCATCACCGCCCGTTCCTGCACGAATTTCGACGATAGCGTTTTTATCGTCTGCCGGATCTTTGGGAAGCAAAAGGATTTTAATCTCTTCTTCGAGCACTTTTTCCTGTTTTTTCAATTCTTCGATCTCTTCATGAGCCATCTGCCGCAGGTCGAGATCCGGACCGTCGAGAATCTGATGATCCTGCTCGATCGTTTCCAGAACCTTTAAATATTCGTTGGCTTTTTCGACGATTGACTGAAGTTCTTTGTGTTCTTTCATCAATTCGACATATCGTTTCTGATCGTTCAGAACCGACGAATCGGACAACTTGTTATTGATCTCGGAATATTTTTCGATGATTTCCTGTAAACGCGCTTTCATATTTCTTTCGGTTAATCGACGGCTTCCGCTGAAAATTTCTTGCCGGCATATTCGAAATATTTGTCGCCAAACGCGGCCTTCAACGCCACGATCGCTACTTCGATCTGGTCATCCGTCGGCGGTTGCGTGGTAATCCGCTGAAGCCAGAGTCCCGGTGCGGAAAGCCATTGTCCCCACTTTTTGTCCTGATATTTGGCGGTCATCTTTAAAAATTCATAGCCAACGCCTGAAACCAGCGGCAAGAGGAGCAGATGAAAGACGACGCGGATTCCCAGCGAAATTTTTCCAATCGCTAAAATGATCACCGTATCGATCATGGCGTACATGAGAATTGAAACCAGCAGAATGATGAAGATGAAACTCGTGCCGCATCTCGGATGGAATGTCCGAAAATCCCGTGTATTTTCAACGGTCAGATCGCGCCCGTTTTCAAAAGTAAAGACAACTTTATGCTCGGCGCCGTGATATTGAAACAGGCGTTTGACGTCTTTCATCAGAGAGATCAGCCACAGGTAAACGAGAAAAAACACGATTCGCCAGCAACCGGCGACGATATTGAACGCGAAAGCCTTCCGTTCGATGGCGAGAAGTTTTGTCGTCAGAAACAACGGCGCGACGCCAAACAGTAAAAATGCCAATCCGAACGCAAAGATATACATCAGTGCGTTGCCTAATTTGCTAACCGGTTTCGATTCTTTACCGTTTGCCTGATCTTCTGCGGCGATGGCGATGTCCGCTGAGAATTGCAACGTTCCCATGCCGATTTTCAGTGATTCGAACAGAGCGATCATGCCGCGCAAGAAAGGCTTTTTTAGCAGTGGAATCCGTTCGGTCGCGGAGACAAAATCGTGCCGGTCGATTTCGATCTGACCGTCCGGTTTGCGGACAGCGGTTGCATAAGAACCGGGTACACGCATCATCACGCCTTCAATAACCGCTTGTCCACCGACTAATATTTTTTGTGCCATAGATATAAAAATAGCGGCTCTTCTCCAAGAGAATAAGCCGCTATATAGGAATGAGCCGTTAGCCTTTCTGAACGTCTCTTTTGTACTTGCGATTGAATTTCTCGATTCGTCCGGCAGAGTCGATCAGTTTTTGCTTTCCTGAATAAAACGGATGGCAAACCGAGCAGATTTCAATTTTGATGTCGCCGGATGTCGATCGGGTAGTAAATGTATTTCCGCAGGCGCAGGAGACTTTAGCTGTTTCATATTTTGGATGAATTTTCGGTTTCATAATAAAATTCCTTTTCTATCGTTCTAAAAAGCGGGTGAATTTACGACGCTCGACAAGAAATATGCAAGCCGAAATATCCACTTTTCCGGCATTTACTTTATTTGTCAACAGCCGGTCGCCCGGAATTATTGGTTCATCGACTTCAGGAATTCGCGATTGCTCTTGCTGCGTTTCATGCGTTCCAGCAGAAATTCCATGGCCTCGACCGGATTCATTTCACTCAGAAGTTTCCGCAAAATCCAAACGCGCGCGAGTTCGGCGGCCGAAAGGAGCAATTCTTCTTTTCGCGTTCCGGAACGGTTGACGTCCATTGACGGAAAGACGCGGCGATCACTCAGGCGTCTGTCCAAAACCAATTCCATGTTGCCGGTGCCTTTGAACTCTTCAAAAATGACATCGTCCATGCGGGAACCGGTATCAATCAACGCTGTAGCGATGATCGTCAGACTTCCGCCGCCTTCGATATTTCTGGCCGATCCGAAAAACCTTTTCGGACGATGAAGCGCGTTGGCGTCGATACCGCCGGACAGAATTTTACCGCTGTGCGGGACGACCGCATTGTGCGCCCTGGCTAAACGCGTGATGCTGTCCAGTAAAATAACGACATGATAACCGAGTTCGACCATGCGTTTGGCTTTTTCGAGAACCATATCGGCGACCTGCACGTGTCTCTCCGGCGGTTCATCGAACGTGGAACTGATGACTTCGGCTTTGACCGATCGCTCCATATCGGTAACCTCTTCCGGACGCTCATCGATCAGCAAAACCATCAAAATGATTTCCGGATGGTTTGTTGTAATGCTATTGGCAATCTGTTGAAGAAGAGTCGTCTTACCGGTTTTCGGCTGGGCAACGATAAGACCGCGCTGTCCCTTTCCGATCGGGCAAAGCAAATCCATGATCCGCATCGAATTATTCTTATAGTCTGTTTCCAGTTGGATCCTGCTTTGCGGATAGAGAGGCGTTAGTGTATCAAACAATTTCTTGTTTTTTACCTCGTCTGGATCCATCATATTGACAGCATCCACCCGTAACAGCGCGAAAAATCGCTCGTTATCTTTCGGCGGGCGGATTTCTCCTGAAATGATATGGCCGGTGCGAAGTCCAAACCGCTTGATCTGCGACGGCGAAATATAGACATCATCCGGACCTGTCAGGTAACTGAAGTTCTCCGAACGTAGGAATCCGAAACCTTCATCCATAACCTGAAGAACCCCTTGTGCGAAAATGTGCCCTTCTTTCCGCGCCGATGCTTCCATGATTTTATAGATCAAGTCTAATTTCTTTAATCCCGTACAATCCGGTATTTCTAACTTCAGAGCCAAATCGGTCAATTCTTTGATTTTCATTGCCTGCAATTCGACAATTGTCAGCTCTTTTTCCATAGTTTGTTCCTTAAAAATGATTGGTTACAATCTGTGTGAATTTTAGTTCTTAGGTAGGTCAGAAAAAACGTATCATTAAAAACTTTGTGAAATTTAAAGCATATTTTCAGAACGTCAAATATTTTTTTTGAAAATGGGGAAAACCAGCGGCGCCAAATAATGACTTCCGACAATTAACAGGATTTCTTCTCGCCGAAGTTGATGAATGACATTTGCTAATAATTCCGATGGGACATTTCCTATAACAATCCTGTTTTTAAGAATGTTGAGAACCAGGTCGGCTTTCAACTCATCGACGGGGACCGAATCATGACCGGGAATTTCCGAAAGATAAATTGTACCGCCGAGATGGTTCAGCGATTTGCCTAACGCCCGGTAATTTTTCGTTCTTCCTAATGCGAGAAACACTTTAATTTTTTTCTGTGGAAATAATTGTATCAGCGTTCGGACGACAGGACGAATGCCATGCAGATTGTGGCCGACATCATAAAACACGAGCGGTTCTTCCGACAGGATTTGCAGCCGTCCCGGCCAGACGACGGATTCGATTCCGCGACGAATGACTTCCGGCGTCAACCGTTCGATTTTCAACAGCGCAATCGCCGCTATCGCTGTCCGAAGATTCACAATCTGATGATCGCCGATCAACGGATACCGAACACCGGCAAGAGAAAGATCGCCAAAATGAATATCAACCGTTTGTTCTCGCTCTGTCATTTTCATTCGACGGATTTTACACAGGTCGGGCGCGTAACAAAATTCCCCACCGTTATTCTCCAAATCTTGTCTTATGACAGGCAAAATAGACGGCGATTGGTTGGAAATCAGACAGGGAACACCCGGCTTGGCTATCCCGGCTTTTTCCATTGCAATCTGTGGTAACGATTTCCCAAGGAATTCCTGATGATCTTTCCCGATCGGCGTTATCACGGAAAGTACGGGCGTTACGGCGTTCGTCGCATCAAACCGGCCCCCCATCCCGACTTCCAGCACCGCAAAGTCAACCTTTTTTTCGCGGAAATATTCCAGCGCCAATGCCGTTGTCGCCTCGAAGAAAGTACAGTCGAGTTCGACGATCCAATTATGCGAACGTTCGACAAAGGATGCCATTTCCTCATCGGCAATTGGCTCGTTATCGACACGGATTCTTTCATTGAATTTTAAAAGATGCGGCGAAGTATAGAGTCCAACCCGAAAACCGGCCGACTCCAAGACAGACGCAATAACGGCACAGGTCGATCCTTTACCGTTAGTTCCGGCGACATGGATACTGGAAAATGCGTTTTGAGGATTTCCAAGTCGATCCAGCAACTCCCGAATCCGTTCCAATCCAAGACGAATGCCTTTTTTATTCAGAGAATACAAAAAATTCAGCGACGAATCGACGTCGCCAGAGGCCAAAGGCGGATTCATCAGAGCGGATCGTCCAGAGAAATGCGTTTGACATCCGGGAGCGACTGGCCGAGAAAGCGGTCCGCGATCTCTTCAAACTTTTGAGGAAAGTCGCTGACATAGAATTGGTGGTGCGTTTGTCCGGTTCCGGTATTCAACATATCTTTTTCTTTCAGAATATTTTCGACATCGACAGCTGTTTCAACCGAAGTATCGACGATCCGGACATCGGAATCAACAACTTTTTGGAGAATATTCTTGATCAGCGGATAATGCGTACATCCAAGAATCAGCGTGTCGATCCTTTTTTCAATGAGCGGTTTCAGATAAATCCGCGCTACTTGTTCGGTAACCGGAGAATCCGTCCAGCCTTCTTCCACCAAAGGAACGAACAGCGGACAGGCGGCTGATTCCACGATAATATCTGGTGCGATACGTTTAAGAATTTCGGCATATTTTCCCGTCGAAATCGTCGCGGTCGTTCCGATTACGCCGACACGACGGCCGACGGTGACGCCCAGTGCGGCACGCGCACCCGGTTCGATCACACCGACAACTGGAAGATTCGTTGATTCTTTTAAAACATCCAGCGCGACGCTCGATGCCGTGTTGCACGCGACGACGATCATTTTGACGCCTTTTTCCTGAAGAAATCGAACAATCTGCAGGGAAAATTTCTGAACGGTATGTACACTTTTACTGCCATACGGAACCCTCGCCGTGTCTCCAAAATAGAGAATCGATTCATTCGGCAGACGGGAAAATATCTGCTTTACGACAGTTAATCCGCCCAACCCTGAATCGAACACACCGATGGGAAGATTGTTCAGATCCGACTTTAACAATGGTTTATTGCTCGATGGTTTTATCACTTAACTCCTTGAATTCAATAATACTTTTATATAGTGTCTCCGCCAGTAGTTGCCGATGATTCGATTGGTTCAGCAAAGCGGCCTCAGAGCGGCTGGTGTTGTAACCGAGCTCGACAAGAACTTTCGGCATGGAAGCGCCAATCAATACGTAAAAATTAGCCTGCTTGACGCCCCGATTTTTCTGCCGGATCTTACTGGAAATGTTCTTTGAAAAGAGTTCGGCAAATTTTTCACTGTCCTGCATATACGACGAATGCACCATGTTCGCAAGAATGAAAGATGCATCGTCGAAACCTTTATATTTTTCCTTATCCTGAGCCTCTTCCAGTTGGATCACTGAGTTTTCTAATTGGGCAACATGAACGGCTTCTTTCGATCCCTGACCACCCTGGCTCAACAAATAGAGTTCGATACCTTCTACGGAATTATTAGGATTCTTGACGGCGTTCACATGAATACTCAGGAATAATTTTCCATCGCTTTTATTGGCAATATCGGTGCGTTTCCACAGCGGGATGAACTCATCGCGATCTCGGGTGTAAACGACTTTCAAATTCTTGCGTGTTTCCAAAAGCCGCCCGAGCCGGAGAACCACGTCCAGAACGATCTCTTTTTCATGATCGTTTCCCCATCGTCCCGGCGTGCCTATGTCTTTTCCGCCATGCCCCGCATCCAGAACGATTGTATCGATTTTCCATGAATCTTTCGCCGATTCGATCTTCTTGAGAATATCACGGTTTAGTGGAAACTGGAGCGAGATCATTACCCGCCGCGTCGTCGCATCATAGTTAACATTGGCCGAATTGAACTTACGGCCGAGTTTCAAGGAAACCTGAACGGATTTCCCCTGCGGAACGACTTCAATCCTCCCTATAGAAGTAAAAGGGTTGTCTTTCGATAATGTTGCCGAATCGCAATCGGCGCCATAAATCGTCACATAAAGCCATTCTTCTCCCTGAAAGAAAGAAGAAAAATCTGAATCCGCGAAACCGCCGCCGTCCGTGTCGATAGAAATTAATATCCCATTGGCTTTTTCCTGATAAGAAATCGCGGTCAGCGACTTGCGCTGAATTGGCGCCACCGGTTTTTCCTCCATTATCGGTAATGGTACGACCGTTTCCTGAACCGGCGGAGAATATGTCGTTGGTTCAAATGATGATTTTCCTTTTTTAATGGAATACCGGAGATCGGGAATGACATACTCTTTCATCAATTCAAGGAATGAGGTGAGCGGAACAAAAGCGTCCTGATCAACCAAAACGACCGGAGCAGGCACCTGCGTCATCAATTCATCAAAAACAATGAAACTGCATCCGATGGATAACTTGACTTTTCGTCCCGGGAAAAAAGCCAGAATCTTGCCGGTCTCTTTACGGTAATAAACCCGAACGTCAAAAGCGTCTGTCATATCCTGAAGCGAAAAATAATCTATCTGTCCGATTTTCAGGATTTTAATTTCAACATAAGGATTCTTCAGCGCCGGATTGGTGATAATCAGGTTCTGGGAAAAACTCCGGGTGGATAGGATTG
>JAQUKI010000092.1 GCA_028719225.1 Fidelibacterota bacterium
CCGGCAGCTCAAAACTCGATGTCGGCCATGAGCACATCGGAGGGCACATCCGGGGGTACATCCGGGGGCGCGACCTCGACCGCAACCGACCCGCCCCCAGACTCCTCGACCTTGACCAGGACGAATATCCCGGTGCTCGACGCCGCCATCACCGCGCTGGGCGAGCCCGGCGGCCTATAGGATTATGGAATTCTGGGAGTTTTGTCCAACTACTTTACCATTCCAAAACTTGAATTTATCATTTCGCCGCACGTTTTTCGCCCGGCGCCAAAGGTATTTTCTGCCGTTATCACGTTGGCGATCAAGCAGATCGATTCCGATCTCGAGTTCCGAAAAATGTTGATCAAAACGGTGAAGACGGCTTTCAATCAACGCCGGAAAATCCTGTCGAATGCGCTCGGCGTCATGTTAAAAGAAAGAGGAACCGACGATTGTCCGATCGATCTGAATCGTCGCGCCGAAATGCTGACGGTTGAAGAATTCACCGAGTTATCCCGATGGTTTATGCGAGGAGAATCCAAACCATTTTCCTTGTAAAAAACGCATTCCGGAAATAACTTTACACGCTTTTTTAATAAAAATATGGGCCCCTAGCTCAACGGTTAGAGCACCAGACTCATAATCTGTCGGTTCCGGGTTCGAATCCCGGGGGGCCCACAAAAAAAATATCTTTCGATCTATCTGATCATTCCACAGGCAAATACTTCCATTATTCCTACAAAAATATCAGTGTTTGTCTGATTTACTGTCTTACGATCTCGTCTTAATTTGATTTGGTGAAAATGATGAATAATATTTTTCGGTTGCGGAGGTAAAATACCTCATGAGCCTTAAAATCTTCATTGCCGACGATTCGCAAATTTTGAGAAATCATCTGGCGACTGCGCTCGGAGAAGTTCCCGGCGTCGAGATCGTCGGTGAAGCCGAGACGACAAATGAAGCGATTGAAAAAATCAGCGCTTTGGTTCCGGATGTAGTAGTTCTCGATATTCGGATGCCTGGCGAAGGCGGAATTCACGTTCTAAAAACAATTAAAAAATCAATCCCAGAAATCATCGCCGTGATTTTTACCGATTATCCTTATCCGCAATATCGGACGAAATGCGCGGAAGAAGGCGCCGACTATTTTTTCGATAAGGCGACGGAATCCGAGGGGCTTATCGAACTTATCAAGCAGTTGAAAAGTAAAGGTCAACAAGATTCGGAACCGGATTGAGGTTTCGGATGGAGGTCATCGAATGATTGTCAATGCATCGCATCTGTTTTCCTTCCTGAAAAGAATCCAATCCGAGCGGTTGGGCGGATTCGACGCCGTGATCCTGCCGGAAAGAACCGATAAAGGAAACCTGTTCTTTACGAGGATGAATGGAGAAACGAAAGTCGAAATAGATTCGTACCGCGCAACCGATCCGCTCAAGAGTTTGCTATATTTTCCGCGAGAGCAGATTCTTCCCGGGAAAAGTAAACTTGTCAAACGACTGATCCTCGGTGTGAAGAATTGCGATCTGACGGCTCTGGAAATATTAGATAAAGCCATGATCAACGAGGATTTTATCGATCCGGTTTATCAATTTTGGCGGGAAAATACAACGATCGTCAGCGCGGACTGTACGGAAATATCAGATTCATGCCATTGTAATCTTGTCGACGGAAAACCGTTTGCCGATAAGGGTTTCGATGTGAATTTGTCAAACATCGGAACCGATTATGTCATCAATACCGGCTCTTCAAAAGGTGAGGAGTTTATTGAATTATTACGAAAATATATTCCAATCTCGGACGATCACGCGGAAGATCGTGAAAAAGTTCGTGAATTACGGCAGAAAACGATGCGGAAATTAGAAGCGCGGAATTCCGATTTTGTTCGTTCCGGCGATTATTTTTCATTGAAAAATGTCAATATCCAAAAGTGGAAGGATGAGGCAAAATCGTGCGTCGGATGTGGCGGTTGTACGAATATCTGTCCGACTTGCTATTGTCTGATTTTGAATGACGAAACGACTGCCAAAGATTTTATCAAAGTGCGTTCATATGATTCCTGCCAGATTCACGGATATGCACGAGTTGCCGGCGGCGCTTCGCCACGGCCGAAGATGTATGAACGTTTCAGGAATCGCTATCTCTGCAAGTTGACGATCATGAAAGAAAACTTTGGTCGATTGGGTTGTACAGGTTGCGGCCGATGCATCGATGTTTGCCCGGGGAAGATCGAGTTCCGTGAAGTCGTCTGCCGGATGATGAAACCGCCGAAAGCCGAGGAGTTATAATCATGGTAAAAAATCCTTATCAGACGATACCGGCGATCATTCAGGAAATTATCGAGGAATCGCCGTTGATCCGTACGCTGAAAGTCAAACTCGAAACACCGATCCCGTTTAAAACCGGGCAATTCATCGAACTGACGATTCCAAATGTCGGAGAAGGTCCATTCACGCCATCATCTTCCCATTATACGACCGACTGGATGGAAATTACCATCATGAAGGCCGGATTCGTGACGGAAGCCGTTCACAAAACGAAAATCGGAGATCGGATCGGTATTCGCGGGCCTTATGGAACTTGTTATCCGATAGATAAATGGAAAGGTAAAGATATTTTGATAATGGGCGGTGGAGTCGGAATGGCGCCGACGCGGTCGTTGTTCCTGACGCTTTTGCACGATATAGACAATTACCGGAGCGTGACGTTTTTAATGGGCGCGAAAACGCCGAACGATATGATTTACAAATACCTGATCGAAGACTGGAAAAAAATCGACAAGGTAAATATCGTTCGTTCGGTCGATCGCGTTCCGGAAGGCGAAACGTGGTCGGAAAATGTTTGCCTGATCACCAAATTATTAGACAAGATCGATCTCGATCCGCATGGCGTTCCGGTTGTCGTTTGCGGTCCGCCGGTGATGATGAAATTCGGAACTTTCGACTTGTTAAAACACGGCTATTCCGAAGAGAACATATACCTGTCGATGGAAAAGAAAATGTATTGTGGAATCGGTCAGTGCCGGCATTGCGTTTTCGGGAAATATTACGCCTGCAAAGACGGCCCCGTTTTCACTTACGACAAGGTTAAAAATGAGGAGAATATCTGGGAATGAAACGATTAGTCATTGATATTCCGGCTCTTTTGGAAGCGGGCAAACCGGAAAAGATCGGTTGTGAATATTTTTACCATCGAAAAAATCTGGGGCAGTTTTCGCTTCTGGAAGTTGCAGAATTCGCAATCTATTGCCGACAGTGCAAAGAAGCCTTCTGCGTCACCGCCTGTCCCAAAGAAGCGCTCGAACGTTTGGAAAGCGGACTGATCAAGCGGTTCAATATGCGATGCGTCGGATGCAAATCCTGCGTTTTAGCCTGTCCGTTCGGCACCATTTTTCCAGAAGTGATCAACTACATTACCGCGAAATGCGACCTTTGTTTGAATCAGTTGAAATCAAATCCGGACTACCAACCGCTTTGTGCTAAAACGGCGCTTAATCAAGCAATCCAGATGAAGGAAGTAGCGGCGGAAGATCCAAAAAATCATCTCTATTTCTTTGGTGAAAATATGGCGATTATCAGTCAGCATTGGAGACAGAAGGAGGATAAGGTATGACCCGATGGCTCTTCTATTTGCTTGTATTTCCGGGCTTCCTGTTTACAACTATTCTAGGACTTCTGATCGTCTGGGTAGACAGAAAAGTCAGCGCTCGCGTCCAATTTCGTCAGGGACCGCCGCTTTTCCAGAACTTCAATGATATTTTCAAATTGTTCGGAAAAGAAACAATGATCGTCAAAGAAAGCGCGCGGACTGTCTTTGTCTCCGCGCCGATTTTTGCGTTTGGGATGATTGTGTTGCTGGCGACAATCGTCGGTTTGGCGGCAATTAATCGGATCGGATTTGCCGGCGATATTATCGTCGTCATGTACCTGATGATGATTTTTTCCGTTGCGGTGATCCTTGGGGGCGGCTCGTCGGGAAATGTCTATTCAAGCCTTGGAGCAGGCAGAGAGATCAAACTCCTGCTGGCCGACGAATTGGTTTTCATTCTCGTTTGCCTGATACCGATTATCCAGTCAGGATACAAATTACGGATAGATGAAATTCTCGTTGCTCAGGAAAGCGGCGTCTTCATCGGTTCGATCAGCGGAGCGATCGGATTCATTCTTGGACTTCTCTGCATTCAGGCGAAGATGACTCTGCCGCCGTTTCACATCCCGGAAGCCGAGACTGAAATCGTCGAAGGTCCGTTTATGGAATATTCCGGTCCGCTGTTGGCTTTCTGGAAATTGAGCCAGGGAATGATGTATGTCATTTATCCGGCTTTGCTGGTCATCTTATTTCTCGGCGGATTTAAGTGGACGGGAATCGGGATTTTATATTCCGTCTTGAAATATTTATTGATCGTCGTATTGATGATTCTAATTAAAAACACGAATCCGCGGATTCGGATCGACACGGCTTTGAATTTCTTCTGGCGCATTGCGGCTCCGATCTGTCTGATCGGCGTTGTCTTGTCGGTTTGGGGGTTGTGATATGGGATGGTACAAGCGAAGATTGGCGAAATCTTTATGGGTTTTTCACGTCAGCGGTTCGCCCTGTAACAACTGCGACATTGAAATTCTCGATCTTCTGACGCCGAAATACGATCTGGAGCGGTTTGGAATCAAACTCGTCGGTTCTATTCGTCATGCCGACGTTTTGCTGGTGACGGGAGTTTTCAATCAGAAGGTCGCTCCGAAAATCCGGAAAATTTACGAGCAGGCGCCGAAACCGATATTTGTCGTTGGCGTTGGCACATGTATGTCCGGCGCTTGCTGTTTTCGGGACAGTTACAATATCGTTGAAGATCGCCAAGCGGTGATTCCGGTCGATTTATACATTCCGGGTTGTCCGCCGAAGCCGGAAGCGATGATCGCGGCGGTGGCGAAATTATTGGGAGTTCTGAATGCAAGAAATTGATCAATTCAAGGAGCGGATGGACGGAAAAATCTCTCACTTGATCGACAAGAAACGACGGTTTTATTTTAACGTCGAATCGGAGAATCTCCGGGAAGTTGCCGAATACTTATTCAAGAATCTCGGTTGTCGTCTATCCACTGCAACCGCGATGGAAATGATGCACGGAATCGAAATCCTGTATCATTTTTCGTTGGACAGAGCCGGGCAATATTTCTGTCCGAGAGTCGTCATCACAGACAAAGAACATCCGAAGGTTCCATCCATCACTTCAATCATCGGCGGTGCGGTATGGATCGAACGTGAGATGTTCGATCTGTGGGGAATTGAATTCGACGGACATCCGCGGATGGAGGAATTGCTGACACTTCATCATCCGCAGGGATTGAAACAACCCATGAGATTCGGGAGGACAGAATGAGCGTGAATAAAATTCCCGTCGGTCCGTTTCATCCGTTATTGGAGGAAGCCGAATATTTTGAATTGAAGGTCGATGGCGAAACCGTTGTGGACATCGATCTGGAAATCGGCTGGATGCATCGTGGACACGAATTTATCTCGGAATCCAAGACTTTTACGCAGTCGATATTTTTAGTCGAGCGGATTTGCGGCATCTGTTCAACGTCGCATCCGCTGGCGCTGGTTCACGCCGTTGAAGACATCGACAACATCGAAATCCCGCTGAGAGCCAGATATATCCGGACGCTCATCGGCGAACTGGAACGCATTCACAGCCATCTGCTATGGATTGGTTTAGCCGGTCATTTTATCGGTTACGACACGCTTTGGATGTGGGCATGGAAATACCGCGAGCCGATTTTACAGATGTTCGAGATGATCACAGGCAACCGCAACCATTACGGGATGATGCGCGTCGGCGGCGTTGCGCGCGATGTCGATCCGGTAATCATTCCAAAACTGCTTGAAGATCTCGATATCGTCGATCAGAAAATGGTGATGATTGCCGGAGCCGCAAAAGACGATCCGGTTTTGCGTTCGCGCCTGAAAAATGTGGGAATCTTGACACATCAGGCTGCCGTCGATCTGTGTGCCGTCGGCCCGACTGCCCGCGCATCCGGAATTGCGATTGATGTCCGGAAAGATGATCCTACGGATGCCTACGATCTTGTGGAATTCAATATGATTGTACAAAAAAATGGGGATGTTTACGATAAACTCGTCGTTCGAGTTCTCGAGACGCTGGAATCTACAAAAATTGTCCGGCAGTGTCTTGAAAAACTAAAAGTTGTTAAAGGACCAATTTTGAACGACGTTAAGGAAGTGTCGGAGGGGGAGGGAATCGGACGTTACGAAGCGCCGCGTGGCGAGGTTTTTCATTACATCCGGAGCGATGGAACGAACAGACCGATTCGCCATAAAGTACGCGCTCCCAGTTATGTCAACATTCCGACATACGTCGCATCCTGCAAAGGTATTCCGGTTGCCGATGCGTTGATCACACTCGCTGCAGTCGATCCATGCTATTGTTGTACGGAACGGACGATTCAACTGATCGATGCCAATCGAAATCCGGTGGCGGTAGATTTGTTAAAATTGTCGAGGGAAAAAACCGAGCAAGTTCGGAGGGAAATCCATGATTAATCTGTTGGTTTTATTCATTGTCGTTCCTCTGACGATTTCCGTCATCAATCTCTTTTTCCCGGTCGTGATCCGGAAAGGATTGACGTTCCTAAGTTCGGTCTTTTTACTCTTTCTGTGTTATCAGGTTTATCTCAAATCGCCCGCTGATTTTTTGATGTACGACCGGCTCGTTTTTTCCATAGATAAACTCGGCTTTTTTACGTTGATCTTTTCGCAGGCGCTGAGTTTTATCATTCTCATTTTCTCGTTAAAAGGAGTCGATAAGGAAATCCAGAGTTCGTTCTTCATCTTGTTTCCGATGACGGTCGCTTTCTGCAACGGAGCGATTCTGGCGGTTCATTCGATCGTGCTGATGATCTTTTGGGGGTTGACGGGAATTACGCTGTATCTGTTTGCTTTACTTGGCAGAACGAAAGATACGCCAAAGACAGCCAAAAAAACGTTTATCATCGTCGGCGGGAGCGATGTATTCCTGATCCTCGGTCTGCTTTTGATCGGATTTCTGGAACCGTCGTCGAAGATGACTTTATGGAATGTGCATCTTGCCCTCAGCGGAGAACTCGCAATTACCGCATTTTTCTGCTTGCTCATTGCCTCTTTTGCTAAAGCGGGCGGATTTCCGTTCCATACGTGGGTCCCGGATTTTTGTCAGGATTCACCGATAGAAAGTGCTGCGCTTTTGCCCGCTTCGCTCGATAAACTTCTGGGAATTTATTTATTAGCAAGAATGGTTACGTCGCTTTATGTCGTTACACCGGTTATTTATTTGGTGCTGATAACGCTCGGAGCATTAACGGTGATTACAGCCGTCATGATGGCGATGATCCAGCACAACGGGCGAAAACTGCTTGGCTATCATGCCGTCAGTCAGGTTGGCTACATGATTATGGGAGTCGGAAGCGGAAATATCGTCGCTTATGTCGGTGGCTTATTCCATTTGATAAACCACACGATCTATAAATCGACGCTTTTCCTGACACTGGGATCCGTTGAAAAGAAAACCGGGACAGGTAATCTGGACGATATGGGCGGACTCGCGAAAAAAATGCCTCTCACATTTGTTGCTGCGCTGATCGGAGCGCTGTCAATTTCAGGGATTCCGCCGCTGAACGGCTTTTTCTCGAAGTGGTTGGTTTATCAAGGAATGTTTGAAGTCATCGCCGGCTCATCGAAAGGCATTCAGGTTTGGCTGCTGGTTTGTCTGGTTTTAGCGGTTTTTGGAAGCGCGCTTACATTGGCGAGTTTTATGAAGTTTCTCCACGCAATTTATCTTGGGAAACGTCCAAAATCATTAGATCACGTTACCGAAGCGCCTGCCAATCAATTGGTTGCAACATTATCGCTTGCGTTGATTTGTATCGTTTTCGGATTGCTGGCGATGCCGTTGCCGTTGAACAAATTGATCTTTCCAATTTTGACGCAAAGCGGTTTGGCAATCCCGGAATTTTTTGGATTGTATGATCCGATGCTCATTTTCTGGTTGTTCGGCTCAGCATTTCTCGTCGGTTTGCTGATCTATTTTGCAACCCGGCGTGTGCGATTGGACGAGAATTATCTCGGCGGAATGGAATCCGAGGAAAAGTTCAGAATCGTCGGTACCGCCTTTTATAATGAAATCCGGCAAATGAGTCCTCTTCGTTCGATCTACAATTGGGCGGAGCGGAAATATTTCGACTGCTATGACATGTTATCAAAAGTCGCGTTTGGATTGGCGCATTTTTTCAGTTCCATGCATCGCGGATTGTTGCAGATGTACAGTTTATGGATTGTCTTCGGATTTCTGATCATGTTAATCATCGCAGTGGTGATCCGATGAATTACCGCGCGATAAATAAATCATATCGGAGGTTTTCATGCCGGTAGAATCATGGTTGATATTTTTATTGAGTTTTATGATCGTCGGTTCGATCATCGCGCTTGAAATGAAGGATTTACTTTCAGCGATCATTTCGATAGGAGTCGTTGGGTTGGGCGTTTCGGTAGCGTTTCTTCTATTGCAGGCGCCCGACCTCGCCATCGTTCAATTCCTGTTCGAGATATTTTCAATCGTCATCATGGTGCGTGCGTTTATCAAAAAGGATTATCATAAGGAAGAGCCATCGAAGGTGAATAAAATCCTCGCTGGCGTTACGGTAATTACCCTGATTGCCATATTTTTCCTGAGCGTTCCGCTTTTTAAATTATTGCCGCCGTTCGGCGAACCATTGATGACGACTGCACGTTATTATCTTGAAAACGGCGCAAGAGAGACCGGCTCTGCGAATATCGTATCGGCTGTGATTCTCGATTACCGGGCTTATGATACGCTGGGTGAAACGACCGTTCTCTTTACGGCGATTCTCGGCACGCTGACGATCATCCGGATAAAGAAACGCGTAAAACCGACGGAGGATGAAAAACCATGAAACAACAAGCCGGAATGACGCTGATCGTCAAAACCGTTACGCGAATCAGTGTATGGTTGATTTTATTGTATGGAATTTATATCATTCTGCATGGTCATCTGAGTCCCGGAGGCGGATTTGCCGGCGGTGTAATCATCGCCCTGGCATTTCTCAATGTGATGCTGGCGTTTGGCCGGGATTTCATTAAAAACTGGCTGAATATCGAAATGCTTCACGACATCGATTCCTCGAGCGCGATGATGTTTCTGGCCGTCGGTATTTTGGGAATGGCATTCGGCGGAAGTTTTCTCGCCAATTTCATTTCTCACGGAACGCTGTTCAACCTTGTCAGTTCAGGAACGATTCAGGTGCTCAACATCGTTATCGGTTTAAAGGTCGGTATGGGACTTTTCATCGTGGTATGGGCTTTGGCGCTTTTCCACTTAGATCGAAAGGAGATGAAATGACGGTTTACCTGCTCTGTTATATATTGTTTCTCGTTGGATTGTACGGAATTATTACCAAGCGAGATCTTGTTCGAATCATCATTTCTTCCGGGATCATGGGCTATGCCGTCAATCTGCTGATTGTTCTTTTCGGATATAAAAACGGTTCCATTTATCCGATCTTTGTCAAGGACGTGCCGATTTCTCCGCAGGTGATGGTCGATCCATTACCGCAAGCGCTTGTTCTGACATCCATCGTAATCGAATTGGGAACCACGGCAATGCTGGTTGCGCTGGCCGTCAGGCTTTTTGAAAAGTATCAGACATTTGACATAACTAAAATCAGGAGGTTATCAGGATGATCCTCCCATT
>JAQUKI010000093.1 GCA_028719225.1 Fidelibacterota bacterium
ATCACCAATCCCGATTTCACCTGACTGATGATATATTTATTGTGTACCTGATATACTTGAACTTCAAACGGTGAAATTTCCTCGTCGATTTTTGACGGTTGTTCGGTAAACCGACGTGCGCGCTCCGACCATTTTTCCTGTTCTTCGGGTCGAAAATAATAAGACGGCGACGGACGGTTTGGCGGATTTATTTCGGAACGATCAGATGAAGATTTAGGTGGTTCCGTCAGGATAAAATCCGGTGTGGAATTCACGACAGGCGTGCCTTTCGGCACCGGTGTCGGCGCATAAAAATCGAATGGTGAAAATTTGGATAAATCCGGAATGACTTTCGTGATTTCCTTCAGAGCGGCACCGACCGATTCCTGCAGGAATCGATACACGTCGTTCTGTTCGCGAAATTTCACCTCCATTTTCGTCGGATGAACGTTCACATCGACCATCTCCGGCGGCAGTTCGAGATGCAGACAATAAAACGGAAATTCACCGCGCGAAACGAGTGCGGCATAGGCTTCCGTAACGGCGTGATTCATCAGCCGGTCGGTAACGAACCGATTGTTGACGAAGAAAAACTGATCGCCTCGCCTCGCTCGTACCAGATTCAGATTTCCAACAAATCCATTGACCTGATACGATCCGCTTTTTACAGAAACCGGGATCAGGTTTTCACGGTATTCCGGTGAAAACAGATGAACGATCCGATCTTTCTGGCTCTCTTCCCGAAGATTAAAAATCTCACGGTCGTTGTGAACCAAGATGAACCGTACACGATTGTGGATCATAGAAAATTTACGAATGACCTCGACGATGTTTCGAAATTCGACTTCGGCGCTTTTCAGAAATTTCCGCCGGGCTGGAATATTGTAAAACAGGTTTCTGATGGAAATCGTCGTGCCGGGTTTGGGACTGTGCGGTTTGATTTCACGGAAATTTCCGCCTTCGATCACGAGTTCATTGCCTTCAGTCGTTCCGGCGAGCGTCGTCACGGCGTTCACGACGGAAACCGCAGCGATGCTTGCCAGCGCTTCTCCGCGAAAACCGAGTGTCCGAATCCGGATCAGGTCGTCCATTGTGGCGATCTTGCTCGTTGCATACCGCTCGAACGCCAGCAGAAGATCGTCTTTCGACATTCCTTCGCCGTTGTCCGTCACTTCGCAAAGCGTTTTCCCGCCGTTTTTAATGACGACGAAGATTTCGGTCGCACCCGCATCGAGACTGTTTTCGACCAGTTCCTTAATGAGTGATGCGGGATTTTGGACGACTTCTCCTGCCGCGATTTTATTGGTCAGTTGTTCGTTGAGAATTTTTATTTTGGACATATTTCGTTTAATCTACAGCGATCTATTTCCTCCGATTTTTCGGTTAACCGACCGAACCAAACGCCGGACAATCCGGGTGGTCTCTTTTTCGATGTCGTCAACTTCCGATTTGATTGAGGAACGAAATGCTTCGTCGGTCACCGAGCCAAGGTTGATGCGCACGTTCATCGCGGCGCCTTTGACGGCAGTTTCCGCGCAAAGCGCACTAACGCCGGCATCGCTGATCGAGTTGATGTTTCCATGCTTCACGATAAAATCCATCAAGCGGATCGTTTTCTGTGTCGTCTTTATAACTTCGAGCGGAACGAGCGTCGCCTGCTTCATCGCTTCTTCGATGGCAATACTGCGGGCATATTTTTCGTCGTCACTCTTTTTCGTCATGCGATAACACGCCATCACGCGGTTGAACGCCGTCGTGTCGAGATCGATCAGTCGAAGCAGTTCATCTTTTAATTCCTGCGCCTGACCGGCAATTTCATTCATCCGGTGATTGAACCGTTCGTAACCTTTTTTCCCATAAGTCAGGTTGGCAACCATCGAGATTAATCCGCTTGCAAGAGCGCCGCAAAGCGCCGAAACGCTTCCGCCGCCCGGCGCCGGCGAATCCATCGACAATTCGTCGATAAAATCCCGTACGGACAAATCGACCAGCGCTTTTTCAAATTCCCGAACCTGAAATTCGATGATTTTCTTCTGAGGATCGAACGGTGTAATTTCATTCATTCCCATCGACTGAACGGCGACGCGAATGAGTTCCGCAGTCGGCACGCCTTCCGATTTTCCCTGCAGACGCAAATAATGTCTGCCAGCGATCAGCATCGCTTCTTTGGGAATCAAACCGACGAGTTCAGAACCGGTGACACGCAAACCTTTTTCAGCGGCGAGTCTGCAAATTTCGTCGAAAACTTCATGGGGCGGAGCGATGGCATAGTTCGTCAGATTGATCGAAACCTGCGCAAGACGATACTGTTCCAGATACCAGCCAACGGCTTTCACCGATTTAAAAACCCCCGGAATATAGATGGTTTCACCATTTGCATCTTTAACGATTTTGCCGTTAGCATCGCGTTTCGCTCGTCCTTTTTCGCGGATCGTCAGCGCGATGTCGTTCGCCAATTTCGCATCGCGAGTGTTGAGATTCACGTTATAGGCGATCAGAAAATCCCGGACACCGATTACAGTCGCGCCGCTTTTTACATTGAATTCCGGTTTGCCGAAGTCCGGCTTCCATTCCGGATTCTTCAATTTTTCCGCTAATCCTTCATATTCGCCTTCGCGGATCGCGGCGAGGTTTGTGCGTTCCGGTTTTTGCGCTGATTTTTCATACAGATAGACCGGGATATTCAATTCATCCGCAACGCGTTTCGCCAATTTCTTCGTCAACTCGATACATTCTTCCTCGGTTACCCCGCTGATCGGTACGAACGGGCAGACGTCGGTGGCGCCAAGCCTTGCGTGAGCGCCATGATGTTTTCGCATGTCAATGACTTCTGCGGCTTTAGCGATACCGGCAAACGCGGCTTCCAGTACGCCGGATTTCGATCCAATGAATGTCATGACCGTTCGGTTCGTATCGACCCCCGGATCGACGTTTAAAAGTTTGATGCCGCTGACGGATTGGATCGCGTCTGTGATCGTTTGAATGATTTTTAGGTCGCGCCCTTCACTGAAATTTGGAATACATTCGATGATTTCCTGCATTTTGACTCCCTTTAAAATGCGGACGGTTTAATTTAACCGTTTTAAATATGAGAAGATCATCAGGATTAGCGTTCCCAAAATAAATAACCACCAAACCGGCCGGCTTAACTTTCTGGGCGAGCGCCGAACGCGTTTGAAATGGATTTGATACTTTGGCGTTTCTTCTTTTTCCTGCTGTTTCGCTTCATACTTCTCTTTAATGGAAATTTTTCTATCTTCTCTTTGGAACATCAGACACCTCCAAAAATAGTTGAAAAAAAGTTGACAAACGGATTGATGAAGCCGCCGAGAATGGATATTTTCGTAATCATTTCGGCGACGATAATTGCCATTAAAATATAACCGCCGTAACGTTCGAGCGGAATGATCAGATGTTCGTATTGACGCGGTAACAAACCATATAAAATTTTCGATCCATCCAACGGCGGAATCGGTAACAGGTTAAAAATCGCCAATGCGAGATTGATCTGCAAACTTAAAATCGTCATGACATAAACCGGTTCCCAAATAGCCCTCATTAAAAAATCGAGTCCGCCAGTCTTTATTAATCGGAGAAGAAGACCACTCGCCAGCGCCAACACCATATTCGCGAGCGGTCCCGCAAGCGCAACGACGAGCATGTCACGCTTCGGATTCTTAAAATAGCGCGGATCGACCGGCACCGGTTTCGCCCATCCAAAATGCACTAAAAACAGCATCAGTGTTCCAAACGGATCCAGATGCGCCAGCGGATTCATTGTCAGACGACCGGCTAATTTAGCCGTCGGATCGCCAAAGCGATAAGCCGTGTACCCATGCATGAACTCATGAAAGGTCAGCGCGAGAAGGATTGGCGGAACGAGTAAAATGATCGTCTGTAAGTTCATTGATACCTCGGATGAAAAGTGCGATGTTGTTCGATCAGAAATTCCCGGTCGAGATGTGTGTAAATCTGGGTTGTGGAAATATCGGAGTGACCGAGCATTTCCTGAACAGCACGCAGATTGGCGCCGCCTTCCAGCAAATGCGTGGCGAATGAATGGCGGAAAACGTGTGGACTGACTTTTTTCCTGATGCCCGCAAGCCGGACATATTCCTGAATGATTTTCCAGACGCCCATTCGCGAAAGCGGCGCGCCGCGCATGTTAAGAAAGAGAAAATCCTTACTCTTTTGATAACGGGTTAGCACGGAACGAACGGCCGTAATGTACATTTTGATTTTCTGACTCGCTTGATGCCCAAACGGGACGATGCGCTCTTTCGAACCTTTCCCTATCACGCGGATAACGCCTTCGTGAAAAAACACATCCGACATTTTCATCGTTGTCAGTTCGGAAACTCGCACGCCCGTCGAATATAACGTCTCGATGATTGCTCTATCGCGCATTCCCTTGGGCGTCGTATAATCGATCGTTTCCAGTATCAATTCGATCTCATTCAAGTCCAAAACATGCGGCAGGCGGCGCGGCAACTTGGGCGATTGCAATTGATCAGTCGGATCGTTGTCGGTGACTTTTTCACTGACAAGAAACCGGTGGAACATGCGGATCGATGAAAAATTCCGCGCAAGGCTTCTGGCGGATAAGCCGACTTCCGACAGACAACCGACGAATTGCTGCACATCGGTCATCGAAACGGATTTCATGTCGGTGATATTTTTCTCCTGCAGAAAATCCAGATAGCGGGTGAGATCGTTTTGGTAGGCGTCGATTGTATTACCGGCGAGATTTCGCTCGATTTTCAGATAATTGATAAAATCTTGAATCAGATCCTGCATGTGTCCAATCGGCGATCATTAATTTCCACAAATGGATTGTTCGATCAGGTCGCAAAGTATATGCCCGATCGTGATATGCGATTCCTGAATTCGTTGTGTGCTTTTCGATGGAACACGAATCACGATGTCCGACAAACCTGTCAGTTTTCCGCCGTTCTCACCGGTCAAAACGATCGTTAAAAGTCCAAGTGACCGTGCAAATTCGACGGCTTTGACGATGTTCGGCGAATTGCCGCTGGTACTGATCGCTATCAGTGCGTCGTCTTTTTTGCCGAGCGCCTCGATCTGGCGTACGAAAATCGCGGAAAAATCATAATCGTTGGAAACCGCCGTTAAAATGGAAGTATCGGTGGTCAGCGCAATCGCCGGGATCGCTTTTCGTTCGCGCGTCAGTCTGCAGACGAGTTCGGCGGTGAGATGCTGGGCATCGGCAGCGCTTCCGCCATTTCCACAGAACAGGATTTTCCCACCCATTTCAAGCGTTCGGATCAGACGTTTGGCCGCCAGTTCGATGATCTCAACACCTTCAACCGCCAACCGCTTCTGTAGGTTAGCGCTTTCGGTCAATTGAGCAATGATCTGTTCCTTCAAGGCTTTCTCACAGGTTTAAGTAAATTGTTTCGGATGAGCCGCGCGGACGAATTCGCTGAGCAATCCGAACTTCGTCGGATCGTCATATATGTTGCCCGTCACGACAAATGTCGAGCCGGATTCAATCTTGGCGCGTGCATCTTCCGGCGTACGAATTCCGCCGCCGGTGATAACCGGAATTTCTATGTACCGGCTGACGGCTTTGACAATGGCATCCGGGACGGAATGTTCGGCGCCGCTTCCGGCTTCCAGGTAGATTGTGCTCATCCCCAGATATTGAGCGGCAAGAGCGTGAGCCATCGCGATTTCCGGTTTATTGACCGGCAAAGGCCGCGTGTTGCTCATAAACTCCGCCGTCGTCGTTCTACCAGATTCAAACAGCATATAGCCCGTCGCAATCGGTTCGATTCCGAGTTTCCGGATCGTCGGCGCGGCGATGACGTGTTCTCCGAACAGACAATTCGGATTCCGTCCGCTGATCAGCGAAAGGAACAGAACCGCATCCGCATTGCTATTGATCTGCGCAACGGAACCGGGAAATAGAATCACAGGAATGGAACTGACTTCCTTAATCAGTTGAACCGCCGCTTGAAAATCCGAATCGATGATCAGGCTTCCGCCGACAAGGATTGCATCGACGCCGCGGTCGCAAATTTCACGAACGAACGCCTTTAACTCGTCGCCCTTTCGCGTATCCGGATCGATCAGCACGAAATATCCGCCACCGTTGTTCTTCGCCGATTCTAATAATCTTGTAAAAATTTTCATGCCTGAAACTTCGATAAAAATGTGACAAAAAAGTCGATCTCTTGGGCTGTTCTTTTTTCGGTCACGGCAATCAACAGATGATTTTTCCAATCTTCGCGATAGTCTCCCAGATCGATCCCGGCAAAGAAATTCTCCTTCAGTCCGGCGGCAATAATTTCCTTTGGACTGACCGGTGTATCGATGACAAATTCCTTAAAAAAAGGATTTTTCCCGTACGGAAGACGGAATCCTTTCAACGATGAAATTTTTTCTGCGAGATAATGGCTGTTATTCAGACAAAGTGTCGCCGCCTGTTTCAGTCCGGTTTTTCCCATTAAAGATAAATAGATTGTCGCTGCGAGCGCCATTAAACCCTGATTTGAGCAAATATTCGAAGTCGCTTTTTCGCGCCGAATATGCTGTTCGCGCGTCTGAAGCACAAGAACATAACCGCGTTTGCCATCGACATCGACAGTCTGTCCGACGATTCTGCCCGGCATATTTCTGACCAATGCTTTTTTCGCGGAGAACACGCCCAGATAGGGACCGCCAAACGATTGATGAATCCCCAGCGGTTGTCCTTCTGCAACGGCGATGTCGGCGTCCCACCCGCCCGGTGATTTCAGAATTCCCAGCGAGATCGGATCGACGGAAAGAACGAACATTGCGTTCTTCTCATGAATATTGGCAGAAACTCCTGTAAGTTCTTCAATCGCTCCTAAAAAGTTTGGTGATTGAACGAGCACCGCAGCCACTCGGTCGTCGATCAACTCCGGCAACGTGGAAAAATCGGTCTGCCCGTTTTTATCCGGCAATAAAACAATTTCGATATTGCGGTTAGACAGATAGGTTTTCAACACCTTCATCGTTCCCGGATTGATAAGCGGCGAAGCCAGCACTTTATCTTTTTTGGTAATACCGCAGCTCATAATAGCCGCTTCCGCCAGCGCAGTCGCGCCGTCGTACATCGAGGCGTTCGCGACTTCCATATCCATCAGGTGACAGATAAGCGACTGATATTCATAAATAGATTGGAGCGTTCCCTGACTGACTTCTGCCTGATAAGGTGTGTAAGCGGTATAAAATTCTGATCGACCGATCAGAAAATCGACGACGGCTGGAATGAAATGGTCGTAGGCGCCACCGCCCAGAAACGAAACCATATTTTCAGTGTTACTGTTCTGATTGGCGAGATTTTGAAGATGCCGGCTCACTTCAAGTTCCGAAAGCGGTTCCGGTAAATGAATGCGGCATTTCTCCAGAAATGTCTTGGGTATATTCACTAAAAGGTCTTCAAAACGCTGGACGCCGATTGCATCGAGCAATTCTTTTTCAACTTCAGGCGTATTGGGAATTGTGTGCATAACTCAGTCGACCAGTTTTGAATATTCTTCGGGGCTCAACATACTTTTTATTTCGGAAGGATCGGAAATTTTAATCCGTGCGATCCAGCCTTCGCCATACGGATCTTTATTGACTAATTCCGACGCGTCTTTCAGTGCTTCATTGACCTCGATGATCTCGCCGGAAAGCGGCGAATAAATATCTGCTACCGTTTTAACGGCTTCGATCGTTCCAATCGAATCGCCTTTGGAAACCGGATCACCGACTGCGGGCAATTCGATATAGACGATGTCACCTAATTCGTGTTGGGCGTACTCCGTGATTCCGACTTTGGCTTCATCGCCGGAAACCAGCGCCCACTCATGATCTTTTGTAAATAATAAATTCGATGGTACGTTCATGTTTTTCCTCCTCTGGAAAGATTAGTAATGGAAAGTATCGAGAAAACTGGTGGTAAATTTACCTTCCCGGAACGATTTATCGCTCAATATTGCCTGATGGAACGAGACAGTTGTCGAAACGCCTTCAATAATCATTTCTTCCAATGCGCGTTTCATTCGGGATAGCGATTCCTCGCGATTTTTCCCATGTGCGATTAATTTAGCCAAGAGCGAATCATAATTAAAAGGAATTTCATATCCGGCATAGACGTGCGTATCGACGCGAATTCCCGGACCGCCCGGGGCGTGAAACGCCGTGATCATTCCCGGCGTTGGCAAGAAGTTGCGGCGCGGATCTTCCGCATTGATTCGGCACTCAATTGCGTGACCGCGGAGTTTAAATTTTTTCAGCCATTTCGGCAATTTATTATTGTCAGCCAGCAGGATTTGTTCTTTCAGCAAATCGATACCAGTTACCATTTCCGTCACAGGATGTTCGACCTGAATTCGCGTGTTCATCTCCATAAAATAGAATTTCTTGTCGCTGCTCATGAGAAATTCGATCGTTCCTGCGCTGGAATAACCGACGGCTTTAGCAATTTTTACGGCATATTTCCCGACCTTCTCACGAAGTTCAGGTGTTATGGCAGGTGATGGAGATTCTTCGATCAGTTTCTGATGACGACGCTGAATGGAGCATTCGCGCTCGCCAAGATAGGCGATTTCACCAAAATTATCGCCGATGATCTGCACCTCGATATGTCGCGAATCTTCAATCAGTTTTTCGACATACAAATCCGGATTACCGAACGCAACCCGTGATTCCTCCTGCGCCGTCAAAAAAGCATTTTCCAGATCGACATCGTTCCGGACGATCCGCATGCCTCTTCCGCCACCACCCGCGGCGGCTTTTAAAATGACAGGATAGCCGATAGTTTTAACAGTCTTCCGAAGATCGGTCAAGTCTGTTACGACATCGTCACTTCCCGGAATAACCGGAACACCGGCGCGTTTGACGGTCTTTCTGGCAACTGCCTTGTTGCCCATTGTTCGAATCACGCTTGATTTCGGGCCGATAAAAGTAATCTCGTTATCTTCACACATTTGTGCGAAGTCGGCGTTCTCCGCGAGAAATCCGTATCCGGGATGGATCGCATCCGCGTTGGTCAACTCTGAGGCGCTGATGATCTGCGCTGTCTTGAGATAACTATTTTTCGCGTCGGGAGGACCGATACAGACCGCTTCGTCCGCAAACCGAACATGCAGAGAAAGCGCATCAGCTGTCGAATAAACAGCGACCGTCGGAATGTTCAATTCCTTGCATGCGCGGATAATCCGAAGTGCAATTTCACCTCTGTTTGCTATCAGGACTTTTTTGATCAAATCTGCGGATCCGATTAGGTGATGTTATGATTTTTCGATGATGAAAAGCGTTTGGTTATATTCGACCGCTTTGCCGTTTTCGGCAAGTATCTTCTCGACTTTCCCGGACACTTCCGCCTCGATAACATTCATGATTTTCATGGCTTCAATGATACAAAGCGGCTGTCCGATCTTGATCATGTCTCCGACTTTAACATACGCTTCCGCTCCCGGAGCCGGCGCGCTGTAAAAAGTTCCGACGATCGGAGATTTTACTTCGATGCCTTTCTCATTGATTTCTTCCGTCACGGCGGATTGAGATTCGAAAGGAGGCGCGTAATCGACGTAGGTCGAGTGCCTCGGTTTTTGAAAATTCCGAACAGTAGAAGGATTGATCTCCTGAAGCGGATGACCCGTTTTGCCCTTGACAAGCCGGATTTTGGAATTCCATTTTGAATATTCGATCTCATCGAGGTCATAGGTTTCGAGAATCTTGATCAACTCAAATATTTTTGATGTTTTCATCAACGCTCC
>JAQUKI010000094.1 GCA_028719225.1 Fidelibacterota bacterium
AGTCTTCCAGACCATTTCTCCGGATCGCCCGGTCAATAATCGGCTGCCAGAGTTTTTCACGAATACCGAAAAGTTTTTTCTGCCAACCGGGCGGATTCCAGAGCGGAGGATTTCCGGGCAATTCCGCATATGGATCGCGGCGATCTACGCGCCGGATAAATGCCAGTCGCGGTTTGATGAACCACGGTTTCGATGCGATAAGCGGAAGATTCAGGCAAATATCCTCCTCAAAGCCGCCCGAACTTTTATACCATGTGACGAACCGGCATTCGTTTCCGTTCATTTCGTGAGCGCGCTTCCAGTATGAAAGCGTTCCGACTGTGTTTTCGGGGGAAATGTATAAAATTTTCAACACGGTCGAAAAATAATAAATTCGCGCTTAATTGTGAACCGAAAAGATTACAGATGGAATTCTACTCGGAGTGTTATCTTTCCAAAAGGTGTCGATAGAGTTCTTCAATTTCGATTTCCATCGAGCGCCAGTCGAATTTTCCCGCAACCACTTTTTTCCCTCTGGATCCCATCTCGTGTCGGAGTTGATCGTTTGCGAGTAAAATAGAAATCTGTCTGCCGAGGTTTTCGGCTGTCAGGGGATCGACAATAATGCCGGCGCCGGTACGTTCGACGAACTGCTCGATTGACGGAACACGGCAACCCAGTACGGGAACACCGGCCGCCATAAACTCGAACGGCTTGATCTGGATGGAACGCCTGAGCGCTTCTCCCGTACTCATGGATGATAAGCCGATCGTGGCGCTCGCAAGCAGTTTCGGAATCTGGTCGAAAGGAATCGCCGGACGAACTTCAATGACAGCTGTAAGTTTCCGGAAAGATATGAAGTTCGTCAATTGTCGAAAATATCTTTCGTTGATATCTCCAATGAAAATAAGTCGCGCTGATGGAAAATCCGCATGTACATACTTCATCGATTCGATCATCATCTCGATATTGCGTGTCGGGGAGATGTGGCCGTGATAGAGAATGATCGGTTTTTTTTTATCCGAAGTATCCGGTAATCTGAACAATTCGGTTTGTGGGAAATTGTATATGAGCGTAACGTTTTTCCGAAATCGTTTAAATCCTTCCGCGATCCAGGGCGTCACCGTTATCACTCGGTCGGCAAAAATTACATTTAACCATTCGACTGTTTGAGCGATGACTGCAAGCGGAAACCTGATTGCCAACGATCGGCGTGAGGATTCCATGAAAAGCCAGAAGATCGTCTCATGCGCATCGTAAATGATCTTTCGACCGAATTTGTACTTCCATAAAATCGCCGCGAGGAGAAAATCGAAGTCATGATAATGATAAACATCGGCATGTTGATCGCGCGCCAAAAGATAGCCCCGGAGAATGTTATAAAAAAATCCTTTCTCCGGAAACAAGACGAACTTCACACCGTCTTTCTCGTCGAGAACTTCTCTGGCCGGAGCAATTATCGTGACATCATAACCCAATTTCACCAGCGTGCGTGCTTCTTTATAAAAAATGCGGTCGTCGGTAGGATTGTGTCCGATAGTTACCTGACAGATGTGTATTCGTCGGGTCATGATTTATGTTTGAACGAAAGGAGTGCCTTAACACTTTCGATTTCATCTTTTCTGAAAAAGCCGAAGAATTTCAGGCATATGGGAAACGCCAACGCGATGAAGAATCGAACGACTAACGGCAAATTGAAGATGAGGATCGGAATACCGCCGCCCAACGCCAGAACGAATAAAAACGCCACGCGGCGCAGTTCGTACGGAACGCGAAAAAGTCGCTGGGAGACGAAATACCCGGAAACCGCGAGTGCGAGATAGCCGGCAAGTGAAGAATAAGCCGATCCGACCATTCCGAATAATGGAATGAAAATATAGTTAGCGCCGACGTTAACCGCGGCGGCAAAAATGGTCAGATAAGCCAGATAACGCGTCTTCTTCTCGAAATAAATTCCCGGCAGAAAAACCTGATTCATGCCAAGAAAAACATAACCGAGCAAGATGAACGGCACCATTGTTTCGCATGACTGATATTCCTTGCCAATGAGATACATATTTCCGATGTGAAAGTGTACGATTTCATGCATGAACGCCGTCAATATTAACCAGAAAGAGAGCTCGATCAGCACGAAATAAGTGAAAATGCGGGAGAATAAAGTTCTGGACGATTCCTGCGGCCCGGCTTTCAAGAAAAACGGTTGCCACGCATAATAAAAAGCCGTTGTCAGGAGCAACATGAAAATGCCGAGTTTGAATCCGGCGCTGAAAATGCCGACCGCCTCGAGTCCGATCATATCTTGCAGAATGTATCGGTTGAGCATTTCCATGCAAACCGTTGCCAGACCGGCGGGAATGAATGGCAGACCGAACTGCGTTAAATCTTTTGCTGTCTTCCCGGAAAATGTAAACCGCATCCGCGAAAGTGTGACGATATAAACGACCAAAGCGGTAAAGGCCGACGTGATGAGATTGCTCTGAAAAATCCCGGTTACTCCGCGTTTTAAAATCACGACGAAATAGATATTTAAGGAAAAAATGACGAATACATTCAGCAGTTTGATTCCCATGAACTGATACGGCTTTTCTTCGAGCCGAAGAAGCGCGAACGGAACATGGCAGATGCAATCGAGGCACAGAATCGCCGCGGAATATTTCATCAACTGGGCGTACTTTACATCTTCAAGTAGCCACCGGCTGAAAAACCCATTCATTGAAAAAATAATTACGCTTAAAATCGCGCTTGTGGCAAGTGTCAGCCAGATGGCGGTCGAGAATGTCGATGTGCGTGCCGTCGGATCTTTCGTCCCGCTGTAATAACGCATCAGCGCCGAGTCCAGTCCGTAATTGTAGATGATGTTCATGAATCCGAGGAATGCGAAAACCAGCGATGCGAGTCCGTAATCCGCCGGTGAAAGTCGGTTCGTATAAACCGGCAAGAGTAAAAAGGTAACGAACCGGGCGAGAATCGTGCCGACGCCGTATATCAGAGTTTGTTTGGTGAGAGAGCGGATATTCGATGACATAATAACTTCCGGATAAATCTATGACATTTTCGGAAAATGCAAACCGGTTTTGTTAAAAATAGAGCCGGATTCCAAGTTTATAAATCGATGCTCAGTGAATCGCGGAGAATGCCGCTGCTGCCGAAACCTTCCTTGAAATGCGCCAACCCAAAGTTCGGATCCATATTGACGGTGAAAATTCCGAAATCCAGCCAGTGAAATCCTTTCTGAATGCACCGATTGATGATATGGTAAAAGAGAATATTCACGCCGCGAAATTCCTGCCGCGCTTCGTTGTGGCTGATATAGAAAGCGAGCGACACGTCCGGATTACAGTCGAACATGACGACACCCGCAACCATTTCGTTTCCGGCATAAGCCGCGTAGAGGAAAATTTTATCCGGGAATAGTTTTTTCAGCAAAACGAGTTCTTCCAGCGTGTGCGTTGGCTGAACGCCGTGCCGGATTTTTAGATTTTTCTTCAGGATTTCGTAAAAAGTTGCGAAGTCATCGGATTCTCGGACATCGACGCCGAGTTTCATGGCTCTACGGAAAGCCGTTCGGTTGGTCTGTTTGAACTTGGCGACATTTTTCTCGATGTCATTTTCAAGATAGACGACGCTGGAAACTTCGCGTTTCAGATATGTGAAACCGTTTTTCACCATCGCGAAATCGAGATAATTGGAAAGCCGATGGTTGTAAATCACCGGCGGCAGAGTGATGACAATCCGCCGCGCGCCTTCTTTTTTTGCATGATCAACGAGTGATTCGACCAGTTCGAACGCGGTTGAAATTCCCAGCCCTTCGCGATGCACGAATCCGCCGTAGCTGGCTCCGCGATGTGACCAAAGTGTATCGACATCGTTCCAAACGCCGCGAACCGCGGGAAAGAGCGCGAAAATATCGTCGCCCTTCGCGAACATCAGTGAGGCATCGGTAAATCTTCCGGTCGGATGGTAAGACAGGAATTTCCGGGTATGGAAGATCGTGCCGTTGACGCTTTCTCCGACGAGATTTTCCCATGACTCGGTATATTTTTTTTCAAAAGGTCTGGCAATTATCGACATGTTTCTCTTTCTCTGAAATGACGCGGAGAATTTATTATTGCTCCGGCGGAAAACAAAATTTTATCAACATATAAAAAACAGAAAAGTGGAATTGACAATCTGGTTCGGCTACGCTAAATTCACCCGTGAACACAGAATGAACCTAATTGTTAAAATTTGAATTAAAAGGAGATATGTAAAATGAGTGCCATAGTTGAACTGCATGCCCGTGAAATTTTAGATTCCAGAGGAAATCCGACCATCGAAGTCGAAGTACTGACTGAGAGCGGTTATTATGGAACAGCGGCGGTTCCGTCCGGCGCCTCGACCGGCGAACATGAAGCGGTCGAATTGCGCGACGGCGACAAAGATCGCTATATGGGAAAAGGAACCTTGAAAGCCGTTCAAAACGTCAATGAGATCGTCGCGCCGGAAATTATCGGCCTTGATGTGATGGAACAGGCAGAAGTCGATAGTGCGCTGATCGAAATCGACGGCACGCCGAATAAAGCGAAACTTGGCGCCAATGCCACGCTGGGTGTTTCGCTCGCAGTTGCCCGAGCTGCGGCGGATTGCGTCGGCCTGCCTTTTTACAAATATATTGGCGGCGTAAATGCGCGCGTTCTACCCATTCCTATGATGAACATTTTGAACGGCGGTAAACATGCGGACAACAATGTCGATCTGCAGGAATTTATGATTTTCCCGGCGGGCGCAACCTCTTTTGCCGACGCGCTGAGAATGGGCGTCGAAACTTTCCATCAACTCAAAGGCGTATTGAAGAAAAAAGGAATGAACACATCTGTTGGTGATGAAGGCGGATTCGCTCCGAATCTTCGCTCGAATGTCGAAGCCATCGAAGTCATACTTGAAGCCGCCGAAAAAACCGGCTACAAAGTTGGCGAACAACTATTCATCGCGCTCGATCCGGCTTCTTCATCGTTTTACAACACCGAAACGCGGAAATACGAACTGAAATCCGAAAACCGCGATCTGTCGTCCGAAGAGATGGTCGCCTACTACAAAAATATCGTCACGAAATATCCTGTCGTCTCGATTGAAGACGGTATGGCGGAAGACGATTGGGACGGCTGGAAACTGATGGTGAGTGAAATGGGCAATAAAGTTCAGATCGTAGGAGACGATCTAACCGTCACAAACGTCGAACGTCTCGGACGCGCCATCAAAGAAAAAGCCATTAATTCAATTCTGATCAAACTTAACCAGATCGGCACGCTGACCGAAACCCTCAATGCTATCGAACTGGCGCATCGGAACGGCATGACGACGGTAGTCTCGCATCGCTCCGGTGAAACGGAAGATACGACGATCGCCGATTTGTCCGTTGCTGTCAATGCCGGGCAGATCAAGACGGGTTCCGCCTGCCGCACCGATCGCGTTTGCAAATACAACCAACTGTTGAGAATTGAGGAAGAACTCGGTGACGATGCAATTTTCTGGGGACGTAACATTTTGAAATGAGGCGTTCGGTTCCGGACAAAAAAAAATCGCGGGATGCAAATAATGTCCAGCGGCTCTATTGGATTCTGGGATCCATCGCCGCGCTCACGATTTTTATTATCATGTTCGTCATCGGAGATTACGGTCTGTACCAGATTTATCTCCTGCATAAGGAGAAGAGCCAGATCGAAAACCACATGGTAGATCTTAGTATCGAACAAGACTCGCTGAAAGCAGAGCGCGTGCGTCTCGAAAGTGATGTTCAGTATATCGAGAAATTAGCGCGCGAACGCTACCGAATGGCAAAAAAAGGTGAAAAAGTTTTTCGTATTATAGAGAAATCTGAACCGAAAACCGGCTCGACGCTTTGAGCGGTTTCGGATCGCTGTTTCGCTTTTGAATCATCAGTTGAAAATCGCCGGCTAACGGTAGGGAGTTGTGTTATGGATATTGCGACGCTGTTGGGTTTAATTACGGGTGTTGCTCTACTGATTTATTCGATTGCCGCCAACGAAGGGCAGGCGATCTATTTCTGGAATTTTCCATCGCTTCTGCTCGTGCTGGGTGGAACCATCGCGGCAACATTTGTCAACTATCCCGCAAAAGACCTCTGGAGTGTTTTTCGCGTCGTCAAAAATGCTTTTAAACGCAATAAACAAGAATATCAGGAAGTCATCGACAAGTTTTACGACCTTGCCGGTAAAGCTCGAAAAAGCGGTTTGATGTCGCTGGAATCCGATCTTACCGGCATCAATGATAAATTCATGAGAAACGGCATCGAGCTTGCTATCAACGAAAAAGATCAACTTCGCCTGCGCAATTACCTCGAGCTGGAACTTTCCAATACCGACAAACGGCATACGATCGGGCAGGAGATTTTTTTCTACATGGGCACATACGCGCCCGCTTTCGGAATGGTGGGAACGATCGTCGGTCTTATCGTCATGATGAAGAATTTTACCATCGGAGCGACTTCGCGCGCCGGCGGCGCTTTGGCATCTGCGTTTCAATTTGATATGGGATCACAGATGAAAACGCTTTTAGGAGGAATGGGACTTGCTTTGCTGACGACTTTTTACGGGTTGATTTTAGCGAATCTCATTTTTATCCCGCTGGGCGGAAAACTCAAGCGCCGTTCCGACGAGGAAATTATGCTGAAGCAAATCATGATCGAGGGAATTCTTTGCCTTCACAATCGCGATCACCCGCTTGTTATGCGCGAAAAGTTGAATACATTCGTTCCGCCAAGCGAACGTAAAGAAGAGAAAAAAGAGCGAAAGTAATCATAACCGGTTAACGCTTTGTTTAGTTTTTTTGAGGGATTCGGTCCGGTTTTTCGGACTATCGGAAAAAAGTTCACGGATAAATAAATAACCGAAATATCGGCAAAGAAAAGAGTGTCCAAATGAACAAAAAAACGTTGTTGTGTTTGTTGTTTGTCTTTCAGGTACTTTTTGCAGCCTTCGAAATCCAGACGATCCAACCCGACCTGATTGCGTTGGGCGGCATCGTTTCCTTGCATCCGAATGGGCTGAATCCGTCGGCGATTAACGAGACACGCGGTTTTCGATTCGATGCAACTTACTCGAATTTGTTCGGTCTTAAAGACTTGCAATCGTGGAATGGAAATGTTGCGTGGGCGGATGTGTCCGGAACCCAAGCTTTTCGATTAGGCATCGGGGCTTTCGGTGGAGTGGTCTATCAGGAAAAAACTCTTCAGGCGTCGTTCGGCAGGGCGGTCAGAGAATTTCTGAGCGTCGGCGTTGCTGTCGATTACTATCATTTATCCGTAACCGGATATAAAAGTACAAGTTCACATGGCCTGACGGCAGGCGCGAAATTTTATCCAACAGACAATTGGCGATTGTCTGTTCTGTATATTAACATCAATCAGCCAAAATTATCCGTCAGCAAAGAAAAACTGCCGCAGGCATTTGCCGTCGGATGTCAATATTTCCGGGAAAGCAAACTCGAAGTGGATGCCGAATTATTCAAGGATACCTTGTTTCCATTTTCATTTCGCATCGGGACGAAAGTCAATCTTTGGCGCGGATTGAATGGGCTGATTGGATTTCAGTCGAATCCCGACCGATTTTCAGGTGGACTGAATTTGACTCTTGGAAAATTCCGCTTTGATTTTTCTGCTCAACAACATGTTTCTCTTCCACTGACCTATTTTGTCGGATGCGGATTTCAGATCAAATGAAAGCGATAATTGTATTGTCAATTTTTCTGGTTCTGTGTGCGCCATGTGGAGCGCAGACGGAGATCGATGAGATGATTTCGGATGATCTTTTTGAGCAGGACAATATTTCCGAGGAAGAACTTCAAAATAAATTGGATGCGTATGCTGAAAACCGGATCGTCTGGCGAAAAGTATCGCGCTCAGAAATCGACAAACTTCCTCTCTCGGTCGATCTGAAAGAGCGTCTCATCTATCTTTGGAAACAAAGAGCAACGCTGACTTCCTGGGGTGAATTTGCCGAGCGTGGTGGATTCGACGAATCGGAAATGAAGGTCATTCGATTTTTCTTTCGACTGGAACCGGAATCGCCGGCAACCGGACAGGTTCAAGTTTATCTTTCAATGAAAGAAGACATTACGCGGACATCCGTTTCCAAAACGCTTGTAAAAAATCGTTATGAGACGGCAAATGGTTGGTTCGGTGGAATCGTGACAGAAACCGATGCAGATGAACCGCAGGTTGCGGATTATGTCAATTGGACGATCCGCAGTCCGCTTTTACGGGAGCGATGGCGTGTTATCGCTGGCGCTTATCGCGTCAACTGGGGACGCGGATTGATGATGTCGTCCAACCTCATGGGAAGTCGCGGTACGGATCCGGTTCAGAACATCACGCCGGAACAGACGGTTTTGGCAAATTATCAGGGAACAGACGAAAATCGGTTTCTATTCGGAAGTGCAGTTGAGCTGCGGTTAAAGTCACTAATGGTCGAAGCGTTTTATTCCCGCCATTTTCTGGATGCTGTCATCGAAAACGGAATTGTGAAAAATCTCCGGACGGATGGACTGCATGTGACGGAATCCGCGCAAGACGCCAAAGATATTTTATGCGAAACGGTATTTGGTTCGGGGATTCGGTTAGGAAATGAAATGAGGGAAATAGGTGTTTTTGTCGTTCGGCGGCAGTTCCCGTTTCCAGCCGAATTTCAGGAAATGAAAAATAGTCTGACCGGTTTTTCGGCGTTTCATAAAATCGAAACCTCCGATTATCTTTTTACAGGAGAAATAGCGAAAAGCGTTCCTGGCGGCTGGGGTTTTATCCAAAGCGCCGTGAGGCGGATTGGTACTGTATCCCTTGTCATCAGCACACGATATTTTTCACCCGAGAATAATGCTTTGCTAGGAACTTCGTCGGTCACTTATTCCGGAAATGTGAAAAACGAAAGCGGGATCAATTCCGGGATGCGATTCCGGCTACAGCGCGGCTGGTGGTTGTCCGGATATGCCGATTATTTTCATCAGATTTGTGCCGAAGAGCTTGGCATCCCACCGGAGAAAGGTAACGAGATTGTCGTAGCTTTCGGCAGACGTTTTCGAAAAGACAACAGGTTCGATATTAAAATTAAACGCATCCGCAAGTGGGAATTGCTTTCGGGAGAACCGACGACAGAACGTCTTCAGGCAAATGTAACCGGTGTTTATTCTATCGTAAAGAACACCAAACTGACCGGTCGATTAACACATGTTCGAAATCTAAAAATAAAAGCCGAAAACGGATCGGCTGTCGAAATTTCAGCCGATTTGAAATTTTCCAGAAACCGGCGTATCAGTATTGGAACGACGCATTTCTATGCCACATCATCCGATGTAAAGGTTTATCTATACGAGCCGGGACTTCCTCTCCGCTTCAATATGACAATGCTGACCGGAACCGGGTTTCGGTATTTTGTCGTACTTCGGAAGCACATAGAACGGTTCGATTTCAGCATGGCGTTGAAAGGTCAGCAATCGCGGGCCTGCGATGATGCCGGGTGGAAAAACCGGGCATGGCTTGAACTCCAGATGTTAGTTGATTTATGAAGCGGGAGTTTGTAACTTCACGGCGATTTTGATGAAACTGAAACTGAATATTCTCGCCGTCTTCCTGACAATCCTATCCACCCGGAGTTTTTCCCAGAACCTGATTATCACCAATCCGGCGCTGAAGAATCCTTATGTTGAAATTAAAATCCTGAAAATCGGACAGATAGATTATTTTTCGCTTCAGGATATGAC
>JAQUKI010000095.1 GCA_028719225.1 Fidelibacterota bacterium
GCAGCAGAAAGCCGTGAACTATGTCGCCGTTCGCGCCGGGAAACCGGAAAATTTCGACCGGTGGCAAATCGAATGTTTCATCGAATTCACGATTCGCCCACGTCAATTGCGTCGGTTTTTCACCATTAGTCGGTTGCGAGTAAATTTCGTACGGTGCGTGATCGTAGCTTTTTCGATAAATCAGTGTCTCGCCGTCCGGCGTAATATCGAGATGTGTGTTGAAACCGTCGTCGGTAATTTTCCGGAGATTGCCAGCCAAATCGACGGTATAAATCGCGCCATGCCCCTGATCTTCAGCCGTGAAGTAAAGTTGGCGGCTGTCCGGCGACCACAGAATTTGGCCGACAGAGCGATCGAGTTTTTCGGTCAATCTGGTTGTTATCCCGGTTTTCCGATCGTAGAGCGTCAATACTTCGCGGTCGGATTCGTAATTGACTTTTGTCATCGAGACGAAAGCGATATAACGACCATCAGGCGAATAATACGGCTGACCATCCAGCGCCGGATTCGATGTGATTTTCGTCGTCTTGCCAGTTGGAATATCGACGGTGAAAAGGTCATGATTCGTGCTAATGGCGAGAATTTCTCCTTCCGTCTTCGTAAAACAGACCTCGGCGCCGTCCGGCGAAATGTCAAAATCGTGCGAACTTGAAAGCGAAACCGGCGGTGTGTCAAAATCGCCGGGCGTTAAATCTTTCATCGATCCGTCATTCATATCGACGAAAAAGACATGATTTCTCTCATCGCCGAGCCATGTGTCCCATTGGCGAAAAAGCAGGCGGTCGATACTTCTTGCATTGCATTCCGGCAATTCGTTTTTTGTCCAGTTCTCGATCGTGCCTTTCCCGGCGGGAAGCACGCGCGAACCACAAATAATATGACGACCATCTTTCGACCAGATCGGTGAATAAAGTTCGGTTTCGGAAAACGTGACCTGTTTCGCCTCACCGCCGTCCAGCGAGATTAAAAATAAGTTGGACACTCCGTTTCGTTCGGAAATGAATGCGATCCGTTTTCCGTCGGGTGACCAGCGCGGCGAATAATCATTCTCCGGGTGTGTCGTCAGCGGTTTCGAAACACCGCCATCCACCGGAACTAACCAAATATCGTCGAAATAACGATCCTTCGCGAGATCGGGAGTTGCAACGGTGTAAGCGATCCATTTCCCATCCGGCGAAACCTGCGGATCGGAAATGGCTTTAATCTGATACAAATCTTCCGGCGACATTGCACGTTTTTCCGGCTGAGCGATGACAAAAAGAAGTGTAAACGTAAGAATAATTTCGGCCAATCGACGCGGTTTCATTCAAACCTCCATTGATTACTTTTCGGAAGCTTCAATATTCAATTCAACCGGTTTCATCACTTTTGAAATCGGATATACATTGAGTTGTTCGTCGTGAAATGGCGAGCGGTCAAAGAAGAAAAACAGACGCTGAAGCGGATCGGCAGCGAATTTTGGATTATTTTCAATTTTCCGCTCGAAATCGCGCTTCAGTTCGGGATTTTCTGCCAGCATTTTCCGCGCTGTATCTTCCAGAACGTAAGGTTCGCCATACTCTTTCTGTTCAAATAACCCGTCGAAAAATCCCCACTTGACGAATGAATCGACCGCCTCCGGTTCCAGCAAATGCGTCACAATCCGGTTCGTCCGCTGATTCATCAAAACAACAAACGTCCCGGCCGGAAAGTTCTTATCAAAACTCGTTTTGGCAGTCGAAAAACTGACCGGATGTCTGCCTTCGGAAGGCATACTTTGCCAGGAAACATTTGAAAATTTATACGAAGCGACCTTCAGTTTCTGCTCTGTTTTAAGTCGATCTATTTTTGCGCCATGAAGTTTCAAAATTTCGACGATCGGTTTGAGTTCAGCCGGAATGAGATAAGCGTACGGCATCTCAGCGCGCGCCGTCGGAATGACATTCGTAAAGAACGGCATGTAATAATTGACCGGTCTTTCCGTCCAGATCACGCGATCACTTCCGGAAATCTCGCTGAATTCTTTCCGGTATCCGAAGCCTTTGAATTCGATGAAAACACTATCCGACGTGACACTGAAATTGAGCGGAATCGATGTGCCGGCGGGAATTGCCGCCGTTTCCGCATCGCCGTCCGAGACGGCTTTTTTCAAAACGGAGTCTTTTTCGCTGATGATAGATAAAACGTTCTTGAAAACCTGATATGTCGCAGAGACGCGCGTTTTGTAATCTTTGAGCATATGCGTCTCGATGAGAATGCACGGACGGTTTTGAATCGCGCCGTAACCATTGGAAAAGCGCGGCGACGCAACCCCGTACGATAGACCTTTCATAAATTCTTTTTCATCCCGTTGAATAACGTAAACGCCCAACGGAAAACCATCTGCTTCCAGGCCTTTTTTCAACATCGGCAGAAACGTTTCCACATTCCATTTCCGTACCGGTTCGGCGATTGCACCGACATGTTGTTCCATTCCGTAAGTCACCGCGTACTGATAATCGGCGCCGTCAGTGACATGAATATCGACGATCAAATCCGGCAACCACTGTTGAAAAAGCCCCAGCCACGCGCGCATTTCCGGCGAATCGGCTTTCGAAAAGTCACGATTGAGATTATAATTCTGCGCCGTAACGCGCCAACCCATTTCTTTCGGTCCGATTTGATTGAATCGGTTATACGGTGAAAATCGTTCATGTCCGTCGACATTGAAAATTGGGATGAACAGCAGGGTGACATTTTTCATCAGTTCGACATATTTAGTATCGACGACCATATCGCGCAGGAGCATCAGTCCGGCATCTTTTCCGTCAATTTCTCCGGCATGAATTCCGGCGATGAACATGACGAGCGCTTTTCCGCTCTGTTTCTGCTTTTCCGGCGTAAAATTTCCGTCGGAGTCAAAAATCAACAGCGGCAGGTCACGCCCCAGCGGCGTGACACCAAAACTCGTGAAGAGAATAGATGTCGATGCGGTATCTAACCGTTGACAATATTTTATCGTTTCGGCATATCGCGGTGTTTCCAGAAAACCGGACTTTTCATAATCCGTTTGCCAATTTTCTGCAAATAAAAATCCGCTTATTGTCAACATCATCCAGCCAACCGCGGAAATCCCGCAATTTCGTCGTTTCATTAATCCTCCAAACTCTCGTCTCATACCGCGCGAAATCTAATCAAATCCTGTACATTTTTCCGTATCATTTTTCTTACAACAGCCGTTCCTATAATTTGTGAATTCCCGGCGGAGGGTGAACGTTGCAATTCAACCGGTGACACGGTAAATTAACGACGATTTTATTGATGAAAGTGAGCGTCTATAATGGATTTATTCAAGAAATGCTTTGAATACACAGCTGTAAAAGAGGCGAAATCAGACGGATATTATCCCTATTTTATTCCTTTTTCAGGCGGCGACGACACCGTCATGATCTACAACGGCGCACCCAAGATCATGATCGGCTCGAACAACTATCTCGGGTTGACGCACCATCCGAAAGTTATCGAAGCGGCGGAAAGGGCTTTGCACGAATACGGGACGGGCAGAACCGGCAGTCGCTTTCTGAACGGAACGCTCGATATTCACGAGGCGTTTGAGAAAGAACTTGCGGAATTTGTCGGAAAAGAAGCCGCGCTGATTTTTTCGACGGGTTATCTGGTGAATCTCGGCGTTATTTCAGCGCTTTTGGGCAGAACCGATGCCGTTGTCATAGACAAATTGGATCACGCCAGCATCGTTGACGGGTGTTTGCTTTCGGGCGCCATCGTCCACCGCTACCGGCACAACGATATGGCCGATCTTGAGAAAACACTGGCAAGTATCCCGGAAAAATCCGGCAAACTCGTCGTCGTTGATGGTATTTTTTCGATGGAAGGCGACATTGCAAAACTTCCTGAAATTTGCCCGACTGTTCAAAAATACGGCGCGCGGTTGATGGTTGACGACGCGCATTCGCTCGGCGTACTCGGTCCGAACGGCGATGGTACGGCGGCACATTTCGGACTGACTTCTCGAGTCGATCTGATCATGGGAACGTTTTCCAAATCATTTGGCGCTGTCGGCGGTTTCATCGCGGGAAATGCCGATGTCGTCGATTATATCAAACATAATTCACGAGCAATGATTTTCACCGCCAGCCTGCCGCACAGGGTCGGCGCCGGACTTCGCGCCGCTCTGCAGATCAGCCAATCCGGACCGGAGCGCCGTCAGAAACTTAGCGAGATCGGCAATTATATGCGGAAAGAATATCGGGGAATGGGATTCGATACATCGACGAGTGAAACGCCCGTCATTCCGATTGTCATCGGTGATAACATGAAGACTTTCACATTCTGGAAACAGCTGTTCAACGAAGGCGTTTATACAAATGCCGTCGTCAGTCCTGCAGTACCGGGAAATTCTTCCCGTCTTAGAACCAGCTATATCGCAACACATCGTCAGGAGCAGTTGGATTTTGTGCTGGAAAAATTTCGTAAAATCGGCAAAGAACTGGCGATCATTTGACCAATCGTTGTTACTTTTCCGATCAACTCAAAAAAAGAGATTTCATTGAATCTGACCGAAAATAAATGGTTTCTAAGGCGATGGATCCGAAACGGGTCGATCTCTGGTATAATCATCGCGCTGGCCGGTTGCGCGGCACAGGGACAGCCTGGCGGCGGACCTGTTGATGTGACCGGACCGCAATTGGTATCGGTCGTTCCGGAGAACGGATCGATCCGGATCGATCTCAAGCCGAATATTGAAATGACGTTTTCCGAAACGATCAATCCACGCACCGCAGAAGGCACACTGATCGTCTCGCCGCGTCTGAAAACGACTCCGGTCATTAAAACGACCCGGAAAAAAGTCTCGATCGGACTTCTGGAACCGCTTCAGGCAAATACGACATACATTTTCAGTTACGCGAGAAACCTTCAGGATTATCAAAAGAATCCAACGAGCGACGACGTCAAACTGGCATTTTCAACCGGCGATTCTCTGGACGAAGGAAAAATTAGCGGAACCGTCTATCAAATTCCCGACAAAAAGGCGGCGATGATCTGGGTTTTCCGAAAACAGGAAACTTACCCCGACTCACTTCCCGCCCAGAAACCGGATTATGCCGCGGCCGTCACCGGCGCCGGTTCTTATGAAGTCAGCAATCTGCCGATCGGCGATTACCGGCTGATCGCCCACGTCCCTCCCGCCGCGAAACCGGGAGCATTTTTTCTTCTGGAAGAAGATCCAATCGGCATTCAGCAAGCGGAAAATATCAGCATCCATCATCGCCGCGATACGATAACCGGCATTGATTTTCGGTTAGATAAGATGTCGCTCCGGCCCTTTCGATTCCTGACGGCTGTCCCGACAAACAATAGTCTGGAATTGAACTTCACGAGTTCCATACCTGATTCAAATTTGAAAAACGCCGCGTTTCTTATCAACGGCGTAGGAACTCCGAATATTCAAAATCAATGGACGGATGAAGGCTCGCCGAAACAGATATTTCTACAGGTGAACGGACTCATTCCGGACTCGACATATTCCATCACGATCCAAAATCTTCGCGACGAAACCGGTAACAATCTGGCGCCAGACAGCAGACCAATCGGATTCAATTGGCGTACGCAAACAGATACGCTAAGACCGCGATTGGCGGACACAAAACCGCTCAATCATGGAAAAAACTTCGGATTGACTGATCCGATCGTGTTGAATTTTTCCGAGCCGGTAACTATCGATTCGATCCAACAAACAATCCTATTATTGGAAAACGACAGCCTCGGCGTTCAGATCACTGAGAAATGGCTCGATGGAAATTCACTCGTTCTGACGCCAAATGAACCATTGAAAACGGCATCGAATTATACACTCAAACTTCTCTGCCAAAAATGGCAAGACGCCGCAGGCAACTTCTTCAAGGATTCCGTGATCACGCAGAAATTCAGTACCGTTGACATCAACCAGTTCGGTTCGCTTAGCGGCATCGTTAAAACGGATACAACGATCGATTTTGAAGAACTCATCGTGGCGGTTCAGTTGTCGGGAGAAAACTTTCAGCGGCAAACACATCCGGACAGTTCGGGAAAATTTGCTTTCCCGTCACTTCTTCCCGGAAAATATACCGCGCACATCTGGCTCGACCGAAACGACAATGAAGTATATGACGCCGGCCGTTTGATCCCTTTTCAAATCGCCGAACCTTATAAAGATTTACCCAACGCGATCACCATCCGATCCCGCTGGGAAACGGCTGATGTGGAGATAAAATACTGACAATGAAAATTCCTTTCTGGAAAATTACGGCCGCAGGCAACGATTTTATTCTCATCGACGATCGATCCGCGGTATTTCAGTCGAACGCATCGAATCTCGCGCGAAAATTCTGCGACAGGCGATTCGGGATTGGCGGAGACGGAACGATTTTCATCCGAAACCATCCGGAATACGACTTCGATATGGCATACTTCAATCCGGACGGTTCGGGGCCGGCGATGTGCGGAAACGGTAGTCGCGCGGCGGTTCTTTTCGTTCACAATAACGCGATTTGTATCAAAGAAACTTATCGTTTTTCTGCAGCGGACGGTAAACATTCCGGCATTTATAAAAACGGAAATATCACCGTTACCGTGCGTAAACCGGCCGAAATAAAAACAAAAACAGCCGATGGAAAAAATGTTTATCTGGTCGATACCGGCGTGCCGCATTTGGTCGTTTTCACCAAAGATCTGGCACATATCGACACCCGAAATATCGCGCCGAAACTCCGAAAGACGTTCGGCGCCAACATAAATTTCATCGAACAGCATGACAACGGGAACTGGGCAATTCGGACTTATGAACGTGGCGTCGAGGATGAAACTTTAGCGTGCGGGACCGGCGCGACGGCAGCGGCTTATGTTATCTCGAAATTGACCGATCAAACGTTTCCGATCCGGCTAATCGCTCTCGGCGGCGAATTACAAATCGATGAAAAGAACGATACATTTTGGTTGAGCGGGCCAACGAAAACGGTTTTTACAGGCACGATTGAAATTAACCTTTAATCACGAGGTGAAATAATGTATGCAGTGATCATAGCGGGCGGTATCGGAAAACGCTTTTGGCCAAGAAGCCGGCGCGAACGTCCGAAACAGCTTTTGAATATTGTCTCCGAACAATCGATGCTAAAACTGACATATGAACGACTTCGGCAAATCTGCGACGAGAAGAAAATCTACGTCATTGCGGGACCGTCGCTGAAAGAACCGATCCTGCGAGACCTTACCGAATTACCCGAAAAGAATGTCATCATCGAGCCGAGCGGCAAAGATACCGCGCCGGCAATCGGCCTGGCGACAACGATCATTTTAGATAGAGACCCAAACGCCGTTATCGGCATTTTTCCGTCTGATCATTTCATTTCGGACATAAACGCATTCAAACATTCAGTACAATCCGGTTATCAATTCGCCAAAGATCACGTCGCTCTGGTGACTTTTGGAATTACACCCAACCGCCCCGCAACCGGTTATGGTTATATTCAGATGGAAAAAAGCGTTGCGCCTGTCGATGAAGATGTCTACAAGGTTAAGACCTTCGCCGAAAAACCGTTGTTGCGGACTGCGATCCGATTTCTTGAAAGCGGCGAATTTCTATGGAACAGCGGCATGTTCATCTGGAAAGGCTCCAGCATCATAAACGCGATCAAACTGTTCCTGCCCGAATTACACGACAGCCTTCAGGAAATAGCCAAAGCCATCGGCACGCCCAATTACGATTCGATCCTAAAAAACCAGTGGGCGACGCTTCGCGGTATATCCATCGACTACGGTGTCATGGAAAAGGCGAAAAATGTCTATGTCGTCGCAGGAAATTTCGACTGGAGCGACGTCGGCTCGTGGGACGCAGTTTACGACCTCATGCCGAAAGACGAAAACGAAAACGTTCTGATCGGCGACATCACCGCCATCGAATCCAGTGGATGCTACGTTTATTCCCGGAAGAATATGATCGCGACGATCGGCGTTAAAGACCTTATCGTCATTCAATCCAAAGATTCCATTTTGATCGTTCATCGGAACGAATCCGAAAAAGTTAAAGATCTCGTCGATCTGCTGGATCGTGAAAAACGGTCGGAACATTTATAGAAAATGATTAACCTGAAGAACCAGAGCAAACCGAAAATGCTGTCGCTCCGAACTGAATTGGAAGCGGTTTTCACCAAACTCGGCTACACCGTTGTCATCGGACAGGGTGATTTCCACGCGGGTACCTGTGTCGTCCTAAAAGATAAAAAAGTGGTCGTCAACAAATTCACACCGCTCGAACAGCAGATTGACTTTCTCGTTCATGCACTGGGCGAAATGGACTTATCGAACGTTTTTCTTCTGCCGGAAATCCGGGAAATGATCGATGAACAAGCCACTATATTCAGGTAAAAAATAGTCTGTTTCAAAAGCCGAATAACAGACAAATTGCCCCAATACCGAATGCAATTGCAAAGTTTATAATTTTAATTTTTATAAAAATCCGGCGAGAATGCGCCAACATCGGCAACATCCCGTGACCATCCTGAACAATTGAACTGGCTAACAAAACGCTGAATGGGATCAAGCCTTCCGCAAACAGCGAGACGAAAATCAGATGCGGGCCGGATTCCGGGATCAATCCTACCAGACACGCAATCAATAAAACGATGAAATAATTATCTCCGATCGTCTTTTCGATGTCGAAGTTCTGTATTAGCAATTCGATGACGAGCAGAGAGCCGAATGTCCAGAGGAAAATGTTAGGCAGATGCTTTTTCGCAACATGATTCCACAGATGCTCTTCGAGAAAATGGTCCGGAACCGTCACGACAATGAACAAACCGAGAATAGCAGAGGCAAATAATGTAATTCGCTCCCAGCCCCAACCTTCCGAGATAATGTAACCGCCGCCAATCAATACCAGCGCCAAAATCATGAAAAGGATCAACAGGAATCTTTCCAGAGAACAGCGACGAATCTGCGACATGATTTCGTGCGGGACGAAGCAGTTGCAATATTCCGGATGAAGCGGTAGAACGGCACACTCGAGGCTTGTATCGGTTTTCCGACGCATCAATAAATCCGTTAGGATGCCGGATAAAATTCCTATTACGACGAGAATGACCGTCAATAAAACCGCTTTCCCGGGAAAGAGCGCCAGCATGACAAAAGCCTCATCGCCGACGGTAGCAATCATCGTCGTAATAACGGCTCCGAACGACACAATGCGGTGCGTGTAAAGTGTCACGACGGCAAATGAGCCCAAACAACCTGGAACAGCGCCCATCAATGCACAAAAAAAATATTGCGTCCATGGGCGGGCGACGAGAAAATGTTGCCAGTTGCCGTGCGTCTGAACATTCAGATATTCGATTGCCAGCATCATGATAAACACAAAACCGGAAATGATCAGCGTGTCTTTGAAAACAATCAAAACAGTTTGAAGCAACATGGTTTCGATTCCTCTCATAAAAATGACTTTATAAAAACGACTGACAAAGTACGCGGGAATATAACCGAAATTCGGAGTTGTGACAAGCGGTAAAAATAATTTTTCATTTTGAAGGAATAAATGATAAATTAACGCGCTTTTTAGCAAGTGGCGAGGTAGCTCAGTCGGTAGAGCAGGGGACTGACAATACCTGTGTCGGCGGTTCAATTCCGTCCCTCGCCACAAATCAACTTTCACGACGTGAAACACCATATTTTAAACCGCTTTTATATCGCGATATTGGCATTTTT
>JAQUKI010000096.1 GCA_028719225.1 Fidelibacterota bacterium
CCGACTCCTCTTCGTTTCATTTCTTATATTATTTTTTAAAATGTATGACTGATACAATTTGCCAAAATCCTGTGAAAAAGCAACCTGATGGACAATAATCAGAATCAATATAAATCTCATGAATCTCATAATGGTTCTCCCTTTATTAATTCTTCCTCACTTTTCTCGATTTGACTAATTACCGGTTGAAAATTGATAAGAATATCTTAAACATCCAAGATTTATTATCTCTTACAGATACAGAAACGATCCGGCCGGTATTGCCAATTTCGATTGTCAATTCAGGACAATCGCAGGTGAACTGCGGGATTCAAAAATATAACCGAGGGGTTCCAAAACATAACTACACCCTGAAAAAGTATAACTACAGGACGCTTTTTACATAACTCAGGGGTTCCAAAGTATAACTAAGGTACGAAAAAACCGAATGAGTTATGTTCGGAAGGTCGTGAGTTATGTTTGGGAGGGGGCACACTAAAGCGCGAAGACACAGAAAAATGTCCGAATCGCTGATTAATCAGATTGCGCTGATTACACTGATTATAGAAAATATGGCTGATAAAAAAATTCTGTGAAATCCTCAAATCAACGTAATCTGTGATTCTGACGGTGTCATGAGTGAAGCAAGCAATATTCAGATAATTTCCAAATACTAAAAGGAAGAATTATTTAGTTCAAGGCCAGATTATTAAATCCGATGGTTTCATTGATAATTTTCATCGATGACTTGAAATCCCCGCGCCTTTTATCGCTCGGTATGCAATTTCGCGATTTCAGCGCGGAGTGAAGCGTCCCGACTTCTTCGGGAAAACAACGTGGTTGAAATTATCTAAAAATGGGCGTACTTTCAACCATGAAGATAATAGACAAAGGAAAAACGATACCCTCTGACAACAACCTGAAAGCCAAAAAAGCAATGTTCACGATCTTTTTTATCCTTGCCACAGTTCTCGCCATGTCCTGCAAGGAGTGTCCGACCGAACAACCGGACTACGATATTTACTTATCTGCAGAAGATGTCTTCTGCACTTCGGTCGTCCTGAATGTCACCCTGCCGGATTCCGGGGATGTCAGCGCCTTTGCGCTCGACCGGGACGACTCCACCGTGGCAACCTACACCTGCTATGATGACGATACCCTGATCACCGATGAAAACCTGACGCCCAACACCGACTACATCTATCGCGTCCGCTTCCTGAAGGATGGCAAAACCAAGGCCGAATCCGATCCGGTCACAGTCCACACCATGGACACTACCAGCCACGATATTTCCTATTGGGAAATCGATACTTTGGGCATTTCGGGTGGGATATATGATTTGTGGATTGTCTCAGAAAATAATATCTGGGCAATAGGTGAGATTATTGTCGATGATCCGGATTCTTCATATGATGGATCTGGACAGGAAAGATTTAATGCCGCTAGGTGGGATGGTGAGAAGTGGAATCTGATGAGAATGGAAAGAGGTGCTCCAATGGAGAGTATCTGGTATTTTAATGAAAATGATATCTGGGCGGCAGGGATTCCAATTCACTGGGATGGTGAAAAATGGACCTATTATCATCTATGGGATATGGGAGTACTGGATCCTGATGATGGAACTGTAGAGCATATCTGGGCTTCATCCCCGGATAATATCTACTTTGTTGGCTGGAAAGGTTCTATTGTCCATTATAATGGTTCGACCTTTACGAAGATGGAAAGTGGAACGACCTGCCAGTTGGAAGATGTCTGGGGCATAGATGACAACCACATCTGGGCAGTGGGAACGGAAACCAATAATAGCCGAAGTGTGATCCTTTTTTATAACGGTAAAGTGTGGAAAACAATGCATGATACCGATGATGAAAGAAAATGTTGGTCGAATTCGGTATGGACCGATAGCCCATATTTACTTTTTCTAAACGGCGGAAGCGGCAGATATTTATTTGATCTGATGCAAGAAAAATTGAGTAAATATGAAAGCGCCGGTGAATGGTTTGGTTACGATATTTATGGTACAGCCAATAATGATATTTTTGCCTCAGGACAGGGGAGTGAAATATTACATTTTAATGGTTCAACATGGCATTTATATACCGAGTTTCAGAACATATTTGGAGCCTGGGGTTTAATTAAAACCATTAAAGTCAGCGAGAATCTGGTTGTTGCAGGAGGTGAGTATTATACCGGTCTTTATGGTATTCCAATCGTTATCAGAGGGTATCGTTGAAAACATATTAATTAAGGGGATTTAAAATGAAAAAGTTAGCAATCATAATTTCTACTCAATCAAGTTCTCAAACCTGACGGTTTTGTGGATGCTGCATTACGCATCAGATTTGAGAATCTGACGCAACGGTGAATAGTTCAATACTCGCTAATCAACTCAATCTCACCTAATCTTACCCAATCAACCCATTCTACTCAACCGCAATTTTTCTTGAATTTCCCACGTTTATTTAATACACTCTGACCGACGATGGAACATTTAAATCAGATGCCAAAAGTGACGAAGAGAGAAACACAAAAACCGGTTCGGGTGGTCGTCATCGGCGGCGGAGCGGCCGGACTTATCGCCGCCGGCGCTGCGTCGCAATTTGGCGCCCATGTTACGATCATCGAAAAAATGGAGCGTCCCGGAAGGAAATTGCGCATCACCGGCAAAGGCAGATGTAATCTCACTAACGATACGCCGCTCGACGAATTCCTGAATCATTTCGGTAAGAACAGCCGCTTCCTGAAACCGGCATTCTATCAGTTCTTCGTTAAAGATTTGCTAATCTTGCTGGGATCGCAGGGCATCGAAACGGTCGTCGAGCGCGGCAACCGCATTTTTCCCGCTTCTAATCAGGCGCAGGATGTCGTCGATGCGTTGACCGGCTGGGTGAAGCGTCAGGGCACAACGCTAATGCCAAAGACGAAGGCAGACCGAATTATTATTGAAAACGGACAAATCGTCGGCGTTTCGGTCGTCGATTTACAGACGATGGAGAAAGAGATCGTTTCAGCCGATTCCGTCATTTTATCGACCGGCGGGATGAGTTATCCGCTAACCGGCTCGACCGGAGACGGTTATAAACTTGCCTCAGCGGTCGGACATTCGATTGTTCCCATCCGCCCGGCGCTCATTCCGTTGATCACTTCCGGCGAAACGGCGCAGAATCTCCAGGGATTGAGCCTGAAAAATGTCGCCGCCAGTCTTTGGATCGACGGGAAAAAGCAGGCGTCGGAGTTCGGCGAGATGTTATTCACGCATTTCGGGCTTTCGGGTCCGATCATTCTGACGCTCAGCAAACAAGCCGTGGATGCATTGAACGAGAAGAAAAAAGTCTCCGTTTCCATCGATTTGAAACCGGCGCTTGATGATATTAAGTTAGACGCGCGGCTCCTTCGGGATTTCGGCGCACACGGCAAGATGCAATATCGGAAAATCCTGCACGAACTACTTCCGCCGAAAATGATCCCGGTTTGCATCGAATCGACAGGCATTCCCCCGGACAAATTGTGCAGTCAGATCACCGGCGAAGAACGAAAACACCTGCGGCTCTGGCTGAAGGATTTCCGACTCGAGGTTGTCGGTCATCGTCCGATCTCCGAAGCGATCATCACCGCAGGCGGCGTCAATCTGAAGGAAATCGATCCGAAAACGATGGGGTCGCGACTCGTGAAAGGACTCCATTTCGCCGGCGAAGTTCTCGACATCGACGCCGACACCGGCGGATACAATCTTCAAGCGGCATTCTCGACCGGCTGGTTAGCAGGAAAATCAGCAGCAGAGATCAACGAACAGTAATTCACTATGTTTTTACCGACAACCAAAGACGAAATGACACGACTCGGCTGGGATGTCTGCGACGTCATTCTGGTCACCGGCGACGCTTACATCGACAGTCCGCACATCGGCATCGCGGTCATCGGCAAAGTTCTGCTGGCGGAAGGTTATCGCGTCGGCGTCATCGCGCAACCGCAGATCGATTTAGAAACGGATATTTCACGACTCGGCGAACCGTTATTATTTTGGGGCGTGAGCGGCGGTTCGGTCGATTCCATGATCGCCAACTACACGGCTTCACTGAAAAAACGCCGGAGTGACGATTTTACACCGGGCGGCATCAACAATCGCCGGCCTGACCGCGCCGCGATCGTTTACACCAACCTGATCCGGCGGTATTTCAAAAACACGAAACCGATCGTTCTCGGCGGGATCGAAGCCAGTCTCCGACGCATCGCCCATTACGATTATTGGTCGGATAAAGTGCGCAAATCGATCCTGTTTGACGCAAAAGCCGACATTCTCGTTTACGGCATGGGCGAAAAAACGATCATTGAATTGGCCGACAGATTGAAAAACAGTGCGGGTTTTCGGAATGTTCGCGGGATATGTTATATCGCTAAAGAATGCCCTGCGGATGCGCTTCCGCTTCCATCTTACGAAGCGGTCACCGAAAATAAACATCAATACATCGACATGTTTCAGACATTTTACCGGAACAACGATCCGATGACGGCAAAGACTTTATGCCAAGCGCACGGCGACAGATTTCTGATTCAAAATCCGCCGCAGGTTTACGAGACGCAGGATGAACTGGACAAAATTTACACGCTGGATTTCGAACGAGCCGTTCATCCGTTCCATGCAAAAGATGGGAAAGTTAAAGCGCTCGATACGATTCGCTTTTCGATTGCCACACATCGCGGTTGTTACGGCGAATGTAACTTCTGCGCAATCGCCGTTCATGAAGGTCGAGCCGTCCGTAGCCGAAGCGTGAACTCCATTCTCCAAGAAGCAAAACGATTGACGGAACTGTCGGACTTCAAAGGAAACATCGTCGATGTCGGCGGACCGACGGCGAACATGTACGGTTTCGAGTGCCGGAAAAAACTCGCCAAAGGTTGTTGTCCCGATAAACGTTGTCTATATCCGGAAATTTGTCCGTCGTTGAAAATCGATCACTCGCGGCAGATCGAACTGCTGAAATCACTCCGCGCTCTCCCGAAGGTCAAGAAAGTCTTCGTCGCATCCGGAATTCGCTACGACATGATGCTCGCCGATAAAAAGAACGGCGTTGCCTATTTGCGGGAATTGGTCAAACACCACGTTTCCGGACAAATGAAGATCGCGCCGGAACACACGGAAGATAATATTCTTGCGCTAATGGGAAAACCGGGGTGCAAATCACTGATCGAGTTTAAAAACCTGTTTGATCAGTTTTCACGGCAGGCGAAAAAAGAACAGTATTTAACCTATTATTTGATCGCGGCGCATCCCGGATGCACCAATGAAGACATGATAAAACTCCGGAACTTCGCGTCCAAAGAGCTGAAAATCCATCCGGAGCAGGTTCAGATTTTCATCCCGGCGCCTTCGACGTGGTCTGGCGTCATGTATTCTACCGAAATCGACCCGTTTACAAACCGACAAATATTCGTTGAAAAAAGTCTTCAGCGGAAAGAACATCAGAAACGGATCGTCGTCGAGAAAACGACGTTTGTCAGAAAAAAGACGCGGAGAAGCGGATGGAAAGCCGGCATTCCTGCTCAAAAATCGAAAAAACACTGAATCAGCCAAAACCGGAATTCGAGAATTTCAAGCACGACAAATAAAATTCCCGGACGATAAAATAAGAATTACCATTTTTGCTAAATGTTGTTATATTTGTTTGGTTTAATAAATGGAGACAGAAAATGAGAGAGATCAGATACAACCCGGGCGAAGTAATCATCAAAGAAGGTACGTTCGGCAGTTCGGCATACGTGTTAAAATCCGGTGTTGTTGAAGTTCGTCGGAAGGGCCCCAAACATGAAGTTCTTCTGGCGACACTCAAAGGCGAAGAAATTTTTGGCGAGATGGGATTAATCGATGACAAACCGCGATCCGCTTCGGTTATCGCCAAGTCGCCGGTGACTGTGGATGAGATCGTCCGCGATGACTTTTTTGCCCTGCTCGACAACAAAGTTTCTTTTATCATTCCCATTCTCAAGGCATTCTTCGAACATCTTCGGCAGACGAACGACATGGTCGTTTACCTGGAAAGCAAGATGATGGAAGGTGAATCCGAAACGGAAACCTCGACGGTTGCACCTCTTCCGGAATCGCTTAAAATTGAAGGAATGACTACAGAAACCCGTGAAAATCTCTCGAATAAAATTCTCGTCGTTACCAAATTCCCGTATAAAATAGGCCGTCAGAGTTCTCATCGTACCGACGATATTTTCGTCGATAACGACCTCTTCTTTCAAGATGAAATTCCGTTCAACATCTCGCGGAATCATCTATCGCTGAATATTTACAAAAACACATTTTACGTACTCGATCGCGGAAGCAGTATCGGAACGATCGTCAACGGCAAACATATCGGCGCCAAGCAATCGGTTTTCAAAGCCGATCTGCAAAAAGGCGAGAATATCGTCATCCTCGGAAGCGATACTTCTCCGTTCAAACTAAAAATCATCGTTTAGAGAATTCATCGGGGTAACTATTTCATGATTCCGAAAAAAAATCTTGGACGGGCATTGCGAAAAGCGGTCAAACAACCCGGTTATGCCGTTAAAAACCTGAATCATCGGCTTAAAGCCTCTCTCTCCTATCACCTGTTCCGCGGACGCAGTTTTAGCCCGGAAACGATCTCGCTGTTTCTGACATATTCCTGCAACCTCAAATGTCTGATGTGCGGACAATGGGGCGAGAAAGGCGTTTTCAAGGATTACGATCGTTCTTTGCTGAGCGACCGCCTGTCACTGGAAGAGATTCAGGCGCTGATCGACGACGTAAAGAAACACAAGCCGAATTTTACACTTTTCGGCGGCGAACCGATGCTTTATCCCAACTGGATCCATGTCGTAAAAATGATCAAATCAGCCGGTTTGCGTTGTAATGTTGTAACAAACGGTACATTACTTAACAAATTTGCCGACGAGATCGTCGATTCCGGTTTGGACGAGATCATCTTTTCTTTGGATGGACCGCGGGAAATTCATGATCGGATCCGCAACGTTCCCGGAACGTTCGACAAGGCGATGGAAGGATTTCGCACGCTGGCGGAATCGAAAATAAAACGAAATTCCCGAACACCGCTTGTAAATATCAACTGCACGCTGACCGAATATAATTTTCAGCATATCGACGAGATTATCGCCATCGCGGAGGAGATTCAGGCATGTGGATTGACGCTTCATCACCTGCTGTTCCTCGATAAAGACACGGTCAATGGTTTCATTCCAGAATTCAAGGAGCGGTTTCATCAATCGCCGACCGATTGGATCGGATTCGTCTCGGATGAACTTCCAAAAATCGATCCGGAAACGCTGATCCAAAAAGCCAGTCAACTTCAACATAAAAAACATAAGACCGACGTCAATTTTTTCCCCAACCTGACTGGCGATGAAATTCGGACTTGGTACACACAGTTTCCATTCGTTTCAACCTCATATAAAAATCGTTGTATGAGTCTCTGGGCAACGGCATACGTTTTCCCAGACGGATCGGTAAGGCCTTATCACACGATGAATTTCACACCGGGCAGCGTCCGCGAACAAAAGTTTTCTGAAATCTGGAATAACAAAGCATACCGGGATTACCGATTTTACATCAAAAGACATAAATGCTTTTCGATATGTTCAAAAGGCTGCACGGAGTTTTTTCGGTATTAGTAACTGATTGATTTATCGACCCTGAATATTTAAATTGCAGTGGAAAGAGAAGAAAGATGAGAAAAATACTGATCGTAGATGATGAATATGACATTGTGGAACTTCTTGAAGACCTGTTGCTACAGAAAGGTTACGTCGTCGAAAAAGCCTATAATCGCAAACAGGCGGAAGCCGCTATCGAAACCTTTCAACCGGAACTCATGTTGCTGGACATCAAACTGCCGGATGGCGACGGAATCGATTTTCTGAAACAGATTAAAAAGGATACGCCTAAAATCGACGTCATTATGGTAACGGGATTATCCGATAGGGATATTGCGCTCGAAGCCTTGAAAAACGGCGCCGTCGATTACATCTGCAAACCGATCGACCTCCTTTATCTGACCAATAGCGTTCTGGCAAATGTCATTTCAAATTACCGCGAAGAATGATAACCGCTTCTCTGCAATCCGAACGATGACTCGGAAAATATGGAAAAACAGGTTTAGAATTATGGATAGCGCGAATTCAGTGCATCTCCTAAAATCTCTGACGATTTTCGGAATGGTTCTATTGCTTTTAACCGGCACGGCCGATCCGGCATTTGCTCAGGTAAGAAATTCGATTGAGTCGGATCCTGACACATATAAAGATTTCACGATTCTCGGACCCGGCGACAAGATAAAAATTTCATATCTTGACATCGGTCAACAAGGTACGCCTGTCGAAAAAAGCAACCTCGTAACGATCAATCAGGACGGCACTATTTTTCATGAACTTCTCGGAAAAGTCTCGCTGGATAAATTATCCATAGCCGAAGCCGAAGATTTGCTGACAATCAAATTCTCACAATATTTCACATCTCCGACCGTTGACATCACAGTGATGGATAAAAGAACGGAAAACGTCCTGCTCTATGGCGAAGTTCCCAGAATTGGCATCTATCCAATCCAGCCGAACATTACCACAATTGCGGAATTTATCATTATGAACGGTGGAACGACCGCCGATGCGGATATTTCTAAAATTTCCATCAACCGGATCGACGGTACGACCGTGATTTTTGACATGGAACGGTATCTTTACACCAATCAACCCGTCAATAATATCGTTTTACAAGACAAAGACAAGGTGATCGTTCCCCGTGCCGCGATGGAAGACAAATTTTCGGTTCTCTCCAAGAATTACATCCTGCAATACGGCAACATCTTAGAAATCAGTATTAACGAATCATCGCTGTCCGAAACCAAACCGGCGGATACGGAATCTTATATCATTGATGCTGAAGGAAATATTTACCATAAATTGTTTGGCACCGTTCATCTCGCTGGTATGACAATCGATAAGGCACAGACAGTTATAGCCGGCGTGGCAAAGCAGTATTATCGTGAACCGGTCGTCCGGATCAGCGTCGTCGAACTCAGTGCGCGGAACGTTTTCGTATTTGGGCAGGTCAATCGTCCGGGAATTTATCCGATTTCCGGGAATGTACGCTTAGCGGAGTTTTTAGCAACGATCGGCGGATTGACGGCAGCGGCGGATTTGAAAGAAATCACCGTCACGCGAAAAGACGGTAGTACGGTCGTTTTCAACATGGACAGGTTTTTATACCACCGCGCCGATAAAAAGAACATTTTCCTCGAAGATGGAGACCGCGTTATCGTTCCGAACAGGCAACGCGGTATTTTTGTCACTATCGCGGAAAAAGTACAACCCATAGCAACCGTTTTAACGCTGGTTTCAACAATTTTTACAATGTATATCGTGCTCAACAATATTTAATAGAGAATAGGTATGCCGCAATACGAGCTCAACCTTCGCGATTACTGGCGAATTATAAAGAAGAAAAAGATCATCGTGATCGCGACTGTCATCATGCTTGGCGGATTCAGCATGATCTTTGCCATCATGAACAAACCGACGCCTCTCTATCAAGCTTCCTCGAGCCTTAAAATCGAGAGACAGACGGATTTG
>JAQUKI010000097.1 GCA_028719225.1 Fidelibacterota bacterium
ACGATCTGAATTCTCCCGGATCCTATAAAACCAGATATACCGTTACCGATCTTAACCAGAAAGAGATTATAAAATCTGACTGGAAATCGAAACCAAAACCTGGCGATTCTTCCGTCGAGATCAACGGACTGAACATCGCGTCGATAGAATCGGGACTTTACAATTTGAATTTTGAATGTATGGATGAACAATCGGAGCAGATGACGACTTATAAAAAGCGTTTTTACATGGTCAAAGAAGAGAAACGCGAACTTCTTTCATCGGCTTTCGATGAAGAAATGTTAAAAGGCCTGTCAGAAAAGGAACTGGATGATAAATTTGGTCCGATGAAGTTCGTTGCTGCAGAAACCGAGATTAAGATGTACCGTAAATCGGATATGGCAGGTAAACGTCAGATCATCGCTCGTTTTTGGGATCGACGTGATAACAGTCCCCAAACGCCCATTAACGAAGCGCGTCAGGAATTTGAAGACCGTTTGAACTATTCGAATGAACAATTCAGAACCGCCCGTCAGCCGGGATGGAAAACGGATATGGGGCGGATTTATATCATTTACGGGCCGCCATCCGAAGTTGAGAGGTATCCCAGTTCACTGGAAAAGAAGCCTTATCAGATATGGAGCTACAATGATGTCGAAGGCGGCATTATTTTTGTCTTTGTCGATAAAACCGGATTCGGAAGTATGGAATTGGTCCATTCGACCGCCCGAAATGAATTGTCCGATACCAACTGGGAAAGATGGATTACACCGTCAGCGACGGGAGATAACACAAGTTATTAAACGATCTGAGTCAGATAGATTGGAACTTGATAACCGGAGAAATTCATTGGATGAAGAATGTCTTTTCGGATGTACACAACGGTTTCCTATCGCTCTTCTTCACGCCGTTGTGTCTGGTTTGTGACAAACGTCTGGAAAATCCAAAATCCGTTATTTGCGATGATTGTTGGAATAAACTTCAGCCGATTCCATATGAAAAGAGCCTTAATAAAGATTTGCCGGAAAATCTGGACGATGTCATTTCGGTTTTTGTCTTTGATGAACTTTTCCAAAAGATCGTGCATCCTTTGAAATATCAAGGCAAACGTTCGATCGGAGTTGAACTCGGCGTTCGGATGAGTGGATATCTTCGTTTGGAAAATATTGACAAATCATCTGCGGTTTTAACACCGATCCCACTTCATCCGATCAAAATGAGAGAGCGCGGGTATAACCAATCCGACCTGATTTCAACCGGTCTGGAAAAAGTTCTCGAAGTCCCTGTCGATACAGGAATTCTCCGACGGATTAAAAATACGCAGACACAGACAAAACTGAACGCGAATGAACGCAAAGAGAATATGGAATCGGCATTTGGAATTGGAAAATATTTTAACAGAGATAGGATCGAAACGGTCTTTTTAGTAGATGATGTGTTCACAACAGGATCGACGATGAATGCCGCGGCGAAGGTTTTGCGGGAAAATGGAATTAGAAAAATTATCGGAATTACAGCGGCAGCGGCAGAATGAGACCATTTTTCTGTAATTTTTTCTTGAATTAAATAGCAGAGAAAATTAAACTCTCAGGTTATTTTTAAATATGTAACAATTTAACAGGTGAAATATGGCAAGATTGACAATTGATGATCTCAAAGTAGAAGGCAAGCGGGTTCTGATCCGCGTCGATTTCAATGTTCCGTTAGACAAAAATCAAAATATTACGGACGATTTTCGAATCCGGGCGGCTTTACCGACGATCCAGAAATTACTCGCCGGAGGCGCGCGGGTGATTTTGATGTCTCATCTCGGCAGACCGAAAGGTAAAAAGGCACCGGAGTTTAGTTTGAAACCTGTCGCGGAGCGACTTCAGAAGTATCTTAAAAACAAGGTGTATTTTTCACCGGACTGTATCGGCATCGAAGTGAAAAGTATGGTGAACTCTCTTCTAAACGGCGAAGTCCTTCTTCTGGAAAATCTTCGTTTTTATGCGGAAGAAGAAAAGAACGATCCCGATTTTTCCGCCAAACTCGCTGAACTGGCAGACATTTATGTCAACGACGCTTTCGGAACGAGTCATCGCGCACATGCTTCGACGGCCGGGATTTGTCAGTATATTCCACAAAGAGCCGCCGGATATTTATTAGAGAAAGAATTGCATTATCTGCACGATTATCTGGAAAATCCTGCGAAACCATATACCGCAGTTCTGGGCGGTGCAAAAGTCACCGGAAAGATCGAAATCATCGAACGGTTGTTTGGAAAAGTGGATAACATCCTGATCGGCGGCGGGATGGCATATACTTTTCTGAAGGCGCTGGGTTATGAGATCGGTAAATCGCTTCTCGAGGAAGATAAGATCGTCTTAGCGAAAGAAACGCTCGAAAAAGCAAAAAAGTTCGGTTGCCAGATCATTCTTCCCAAAGATGTCGTCATAGCGGCCGAAGTCTCCGATACTGCCGAATGCGAGGTCGTTTTGATCGATAAAATTCCTGCGGACAAAATGGGGGTCGATATTGGACCAGAGACTTCCGTTATCTTTTCCGAAATCATCGAAAAGAGCAAGACAGTTTTGTGGAATGGCCCCGTCGGTGTTTTTGAAATCAAGAAATTTTCCACCGGAACCGAAACCGTTGCTCGCAAATTAGCCGAGATTACACAAAAAGGCGCCGTTACTGTTGTAGGTGGTGGAGATTCCGCATCCGCAATGGAAAAATTTGGATTGATGGATAGAGTGACGCACGTTTCCACCGGTGGCGGCGCTTCACTCGAACTTCTAAGTGGTTTGGAACTGATTCCGGTGACATTAATTTCAAATAAATAAGGTATTATGAAAAAGTATATAGTCGCGGCAAACTGGAAAATGAACAATGATGTTCGACCTTCTGTAGATTTTGCTGTCAGTTTATCGAAAAACCTGTTGAAACTTAAGCAGACGGAAGTTATATTATGCCCGCCATTTACGTCGCTTTTTCACATCAGTGAAATTTTAAAAGTCACTTCCTTAAAACTCGGCGGTCAGAACATGTATTTCGAGAAATCCGGCGCATTCACAGGAGAAATTTCCGGAAGCATGTTGAAGTCTTCAGGATGTCAGTACGTGATTTTGGGGCACTCCGAAAGGCGTCATATTTTCAACGAATCCGACGAAATGATTCAAAAGAAAATGACAGCCGCTTTGGAAATCGGGCTGAAACCCATTCTTTGTTTGGGTGAAAAGCTCGAAGAACGGCAATCGGGTGCAACACATAACGTTCTTGAAAGACAGTTCAAGAGCGCATTCTCGGTCGTTTCAGGCGATCGGCTGGAATCTTGTGTGATCGCTTATGAGCCTGTGTGGGCAATTGGAACCGGAGTCGTTGCAACCCCGGAACAAGCCTCGGAAGCGCATCAATTTATCCGCGAATTACTGAAGAAACAGTATGGTTCGGAAAAAGCGGAATTGATGACGATTCTGTATGGTGGAAGTGTTAAACCGTCCAATGCGAAAACATTGATTGAAGCGAAAGATATTGACGGCTTTTTGGTCGGCGGCGCAAGTTTGATTGAACAGGATTTTATCGGAATATCCGAGATCGTTGAAAGACATTTAATAGCGAAGGAGACATAGTGTATACTCTTTTTATCATCATTTTTATTATCGTTTCGATCTTGCTGACACTTGCAATTTTGATGCAATCCAGCAAAGGTGATGCTCTCTCCGGAACGTTTGGAGGTTTCGGCAGTTCGGGTTCTTTATTTGGTGGCCGGGGAGCCGTAACATTTTTATCAAAAGTTACAACCGGTTTGGCCGTTGCTTTTATGGTCATTGCCATCCTGATCAGTTTTTTATCAGTTCCTAAAGGTGAACCGACCAGCATTATCAGGCAGGAAGCGGATAAAAGGACCGTTCCTTCCGCCACTCTCCCGGTTCCTCAGGGTAGTATGGAACAAGGAGAAGCGCCCGTCGCACCGACCGGAAAATAGGACGGTATTTGATGTTTTTTTTAATTGTTATTAGGCCGAGGTGGTGGAATTGGTAGACACGCATGGTTGAGGGCCATGTGGGCGATAGCCTGTACGGGTTCGACTCCCGTCTTCGGCACTCATGTAAATCACCGGAGAGTTATGAACCGATGAATCAGAGAGGAAAAGCGATGAAGCAAGTTTTAACAGGATTGATGGTGTTATTAGTCGCGACGATGGCGTTCGGTCAAGGGGCTGATCAACTAATTAATGCATACGATTTATTCCAAAAAGGCGAATATAAAGCCGCCTACGACGTATGCAAACCGATAGTCGATGCGAACCCGGATTATGCGGGCGCGGTTTTTCTTCTGGGAAGAATATTTTATGAGATGGGCGACCTGGATAATGCTAAAATCTATGTCGATAAGTCAATCGAATTAGATCGCGCCAATACTGAATATCGTGAAGTAAGAAATACGATGGCGGCATTTATTAGTAAATTGTCGGATGCCTCTCGACTTGTTACAAGTGCAGATTATGAGGGAGCCAAAAAGTTATATCTGGAGATTATCAGCGAAAATAAAAATTTTGCAGAAGCATATTTTTCACTCGGTGTTGTATTTGTCAGACTTCAGGATTATTCCAAAGCTGCTGAATATATGAACAAAGCCATTCAGATGATGCCATCGGAAGAAAGATATCAGAGGCAATTCCAGAGCCTTGTCTCGCAGGTACTTGCCGAAGGCACACAGTTGATGCAGAGAAAGAACTATCCGGGTGCGCTCGAAAAGTTTCAGCAAGCCGCAAGTCTCGATTCCAACGATTACCGTTCCTATTATTTCACCGCTGTCATTAATCTCGATGAGAAAAACTATGTTAAAGCGTTTGAATTCAGCAACCGGTGTATCGAGAAAAAGCCGGATTATACAAAAGCACTCTTGGTGATGGGAAAATCTCAGCTAAAACTTAATAACGTTCCGGAAGCGTTAAAAGCATTCGAGAATGCAACAATAATCGATCCGCAATACTTGGATGGCTGGATCAACATTGGCCAGATTTATTACTTGTCGAAGGATTATACAAATGCCATTCCTGCGTTGAATAAAGTCATCGAAATCAATGTGAATTATGAAACTGCCTATGAAATGCTGGGCGCCATTTATATCGAGATGAACAATTACAAGGACGCGGTAACAGCATTGTCAAAAGCAGTTCAACTCGATCCCAAAAGCACGACCAGTTGGCTCCGACTCGCAACAGTTCAGAACAAGCTTGGCCAGTGTGAAGATGCAAAAGTATCCGCGAACAATGCTCTCAAACTTAAAATTAATTGGGCGCCGGCATTGATCGAATTAGGAATTGCCGAACGGTGTATCGGAAATAAATCCGCCGCCAAACAAGCCTTTCAACTCGCCGGAAAAGATCTGAAATGGAAGAAAGTCGCCGAGTTCGAACTCAAGACAGTTCAGTAGAAACGTCTCGTGATAGAATCGGAAAAGGGTGGGGAATGACCTCGCCCTTTTTCATTTATCAACCACTGACATTGCAAACGAATGGAATTCTTCCTATTTTATCGTGCGAGGTTCTATGATTCGAGCGATTATTTTCGATTTGGATAACACACTTTTGGACTTCATGCGAATGAAAGAGGAAAGCGTCTCGGCTGCCATCGATGCGATGCGCGACGCCGGATTGGATCTGCCGCCTTTAAAAATTCGGGAAGGGATCGAAACTGTATATCGTGAAAAAGGAATTGAGTATCAAAATGTTTTTGATGATTATTTAACGCGTACTCTGGGTACGATAAACTACAAAATTCTTGCGGCAGGAATTTTTTCCTATCGGAGGGCTAAAGAAGGATGCCTGCGAACCTATCCATTCGTTCATCAAACCGTGATTGAACTGACAAGGATGGGGCTTCGGTTGGCGGTCATTTCAGATGCACCGCGAAGAGAAGCTTGGCTACGAATTTATGCGACCAATCTTCAACATTATTTCGATGTCGTTTTGACTTACGAAGATACTCATGAGCGTAAGCCGCACCCGAAACCTTTTTTATTAGCATTAAAAAAGTTGAATGTCGCACCGGGAGAGGCGATCATGATCGGCGACTGGGCGGAACGCGACATGGTCGGCGCGAAAAAGGTCGGGATGAAAACCGTTTTTGCACGCTATGGCGACACAATGAACACGATTCATTCAGGTGCAGATTATGAGATCGACGTCGTTTCGGATATAGTTGGTATTGTGAAAAAGGAAAACGGACTTGATTAAAGTCGGAACCGATATCATCGAAGTCGAGCGAGTCCGGGAATCGATTGAACGATATGGTGAAAAGTTTCTCCTCAAGGTTTTTTCACTGGGAGAAATTCAATATTGTCGTGGACATGCAATCCCAGAACAGCATTTTGCCGGGAAATTCGCCGCGAAGGAATCCGTTCAAAAGGCATTACTAAGCATCAATCCAACGTTGAACGTTTGGCCAAATCAAATTGAGATTTTCAATGATGAGTCCGGGAGTCCGCATGTCCGTCTGCTTGGTTCGCTGGGCGAAATCTGCCGCTCGTACATTATTGAAATATCGGTCTCACACGTTAAAGAATTTGCTACGGCAACCGCCATTGTGATGATATGAAAGAATTTGTTCTCAGTAACCATGAATCTGTGCGGGTAGATCGGTTTACGATCGATAAACTCGGCGTTTCCGGTCAGGAGTTGATGCGGAAAGCCGGTGGATTTGTCTCACTCAAATCGAAAAAAATCCTGAAAGACGTTCCGAATAGCCGAGTCGATATATTTTGTGGTATCGGGAACAATGGTGGAGATGGATTCGTCGCGGCGGGCGATCTTTTCGATTGGGGCGCCAATGTATTTTGCTGGCTATTAGGCGATGATAAAAAAATCAAAGGTGACGCGGTTTTTTTCTACCGGCAATGTATTGAAAAAGGAATCCCGATCCGCAAAATCACGACGGAAAAAGATATTTCCGAACTCGATGAATTATCTGAAACGGAATTGATCATTGACGCAATTTTCGGAACGGGCTTTACGGGCACTATTCCGGAAATAATTAGTAAAGTAATTCTGAAGATTAACGAATCGAACCAACCCGTCTTGTCGGTCGATATACCTTCTGGAGTGAACGGCGACACCGGACAAATCGGCAACTGTGCGGTGAAGGCGGATTGGACTGTCACAATGGGATTTCTTAAACGCGGCTTGCTGTTTTATCCGGGGAAAAGAAACGCGGGTGAGGTATTCGTTGTCGATCTGAATTATCCGAAGAAATCGTTTGAAATACTTCCGAACGAGACATTTCTGATCAGTAAAAATCAGGTGAAAAATAGTTTACCGGTCATACCGGAAAATACTTTCAAACATCGTCAGGGAAAAGCGCTTATTATTGCCGGATCACCGGGAATGACAGGAGCGGCCACGCTTGCAGGAATAGCGGCTTTACGAGGCGGCGCCGGGCTGGTTGTTGTGGCGGTTCCAGAAAGTCTGAATCCGATCATGGAAGTGAAATTGACAGAAGCCATGACGATACCGGTTCCGGAATCTATCAGCCATACATTCAATATTGGTTCACTGGATTCTCTGAAAACGCGAATCGAGTGGAGCGATGTTGTTGCCTTCGGTCCGGGTGTCTCGGTGCATCCTGAAGTCATTAAATTTGGGAAAAAACTCCTGCTATCTGTGAAAAAACCAATGATCGTCGATGCTGACGGACTGCATATATTTAAAGATAATCTGGATCAAATTCGCGAGTTCGGTGATCTAATTTTAACACCGCATCATGGTGAATTTTCGATGATGACCGGTATCCCGGTTCAGGAAATTACGGAAAGAGCCATTGATGTTGCCCGTGAATTTGCGATGAAATATTCCTGCACTCTGGTTCTCAAAGGAGCCCCAACCGTTATCGCAAACAGTGATGGGGCTGTGGCGATCAATCCGACTGGAAACGCCGCGCTGGCAACTGGAGGAACCGGAGATGTTTTAACGGGACTCGTTGCGGCTTTCCGCGCTCAAGGAATACCTTCATTCGATGCTTCAGTTACGGCTGTCACGATTCATGGCGCTGCAGGAGATCTCGGAAAAATTCGGTACGGCATCCGTTCCTTCATAGCCAGTGACTTGTTTGAATTTATTCCAAAAGTGTTAATTAAATTGGAACGGCCCTCCGAATGACAAAACTTTGGTTTAAAATTCCAGCTGTTCTTTATGCGGCGGTGATTTTCTTACTATCATCTATTCCACAACAAAATATCATGCAAGTTGAGATTTGGAATTTCGATAAAGTGGAGCATCTGTTCGAATATAGTATTTTCGGTGTATTCCTGATGTTGGCGTTTGTCAACTTTCGGTCGGAAAAAGTTACGCGGAACGCCGTTTTGATCAGCCTCATCATTGGAATATTGTATGCCGGTACGGATGAAATTCATCAACTTTACATCCCCGGCAGATTTTGCAGTGTGTATGACCTGATTGCAGATACTATCGGGGTTGCACTCGGCGCTTATTATTTTACTAAAAGTAAATGGATTGCTCGAATAAACAGTCGGTTGGAGAATTCCCGATAATTTTCCGGATAATTGGATTGAAACAGGCAGGAAAAGCGATATGAAATTGCTTCGGCTTAAAATTGAAAATTTTGCGATTATCAAGCAGATCGATATGGAATTTAAATCCGGTTTCACTGTGATGACCGGAGAAACCGGCGCCGGGAAATCCATTATCATCGAAGCGCTGAATCTTGCGCTTGGTGATAAAGCATCACAAACAGTCATCCGATCGGGTGAAGAATCCGCCTCGGTCGAATGTGTTTTCCAATTCAATCTGCAAAATCCACGACTGACGGCATTTTTTCGATCCAAAGAAATCGATACCAAACGGGAAAGCCTAATATTGCGTCGTGAAATCTCCAATAATGGACGATCAAAAGCCTGGATCAACGGGAAATCCTGTCCGGTTTCTCTTCTTAAGGAAATCGGCGATCGGTTAGTCGATCTGCACGGTCAACACGACCATCAATCGCTTTTGAATGAAGATACGCATATCGACTTTTTAGACGCTTATGGAAATTACGCTGAATTATTGGTCGAAGTAAAATCCTTCTGGCAACATATGAGATCGGTTCAGGAATCATTGAATATTCTCGAAGAGAGAAGGAAAATCAACCGCGAAAAGCGGGAATTGTGGGAATTTCAATTAGACGAAATCCAAAAGATCGCACCAAAGTCAGGCGAGATTGAGGAATTGACACAGACGAAAATACTTCTGGAAAACGCTGAAAAAATTCATGTGATAGCCGATGAACTGACAAACGCGTTATACGAAAATGATGATGCGCTTTATCATCGGACTGTCGAGATCGGGAGAAAACTCAGCAATCTTTGTAGGCTCTATCCGATGTTCGGAAATTACCTTACCAAACTTGAAGAATCGCAGTATCTGTTTCAGGAAATTTCGAATCAGTTGACAAATTTCGCGAGTGGTCTTGAGTTCGATCCACTTCATTTGGAAAAGATCAACCAGCGTCTCTATTCCTTACAACAGTTGTTGAAAAAATACGGTTCCGGT
>JAQUKI010000098.1 GCA_028719225.1 Fidelibacterota bacterium
GATGCTCGTCGAATATCAGCAGTTCAAACTCGCCAGTGAAACGCTTCGGAATCTGGAAGAAAATCAGCAACATTATCATCCTGTATTCGCTGCCCCGGAAACGCCTTCCATCGATCCCGATCTGTTTTTATGGAATGTCAATCTGATGGATTTGGGCATGATGTTCCATAAATTGATCGAAACTTTACCGAAGCCGACCTATTATGAGATCGATCAGATTAGAATGAGCATCGGCCAACAGGTTCGGTTCATCCATACATTGTTTGGGACGAAAAACAGGCTGAGATTTTTCGAAATCGCCAAACATCTGAAAAACCGCGTCGAAGTCGTCGTGACGTTTCTGGCGATTCTGGAAATGGTCAAATCTGAAGTCGTCCGCGTTTCTCAGAAAGATATTTACGGAGATATTTGGTTATCGAAAATCAAAACCAAGAGTCAGGATGTTGTCGCCAACGCATAAAATTATCGAAGCGCTGTTGTTTGCCGCAAGCGAACCGCTGACGGAAGATCAGGCGAAAGTCTGCCTTCAGGAAGAAGTCGATCTCGCACAGATCGTCGAAGAAATCAATACGCACTATGAGCAAGAAAAATCGCCCGTCTGGATTCAATCGCTTTCCGGCGGTTATCGGCTCATGACACGCTCGGAATACGACCCGTGGATCTCACGTTTGTTTCAATCAAAAAGCAAACTGCGGCTCTCACGTCCGGCGCTGGAAACGCTTTCAATCATCGCCTACAAACAGCCGGTCACCCGGACGGAACTCGATTCGATTCGCGGCGTGACGACGGTTTTGAAACCACTTATTGAGAAAAACCTGATCGAGACCAAGGGAAGGCAGGAAGGACCGGGACGTGCTTTACTGTACGGAACCACTTCCTACTTTTTGGAATATTTCGGTCTTGCAACGATCAAGGACTTACCTAAAATCAAAGAAATTGAAGAAATCATGCATGACGAACCCGGTGAATCCATCCCCGAAAGAGAACAGACTTAATAAATTTCTCGCTTCTTGCGGGATCGGTTCCCGCCGTGCTTGCGATACGCTGATTCTCGAAAGCAGAGTCAGGGTGAATGGTTCGATTATCACCGATCTGGCTACTGTTGTCCGCGAAAGCGACAGCGTCGAACTCGACGGCAAATCGGTTCGTCCGGAAAAACCGATATACATTCTTTTGAATAAACCGGCCGGCGTCGTTACAACATTGAGCGATCCGGAAGGAAGAAAACATGTCGGCGATTTGATTGGAACAGCTGTTAAAGTCAAACCAGTCGGGCGATTGGACATGTATTCAACCGGTGTTTTGATCCTGACAAATGACGGTGATCTGCACTTCCGATTGACACATCCGCGATTTCAGATCGTGCGCACTTACGAAGCCCGAATCGAAGGAAAAGTCGGCGCGGAAATACGTGAGAAAATCCACTCCGGCGTTGAATTGGAAAAAGGAAAAATCGCGACCGGCAGAGTCGTTGAGATTGTTTACAATCTGGGCGTCACCGTAGTACGGATCGATTTGAAAGAAGGAATGAACCGGGAAATCCGCCGGATTTTTGAAATACTCGGTTACCGAGTTCTGAGTCTCGACCGGATTCGTTTCGCGGGAATCGGATATGGTCGGCTTAAACCCGGCGAATGGCGCTTTTTAAAACCTGATGAAATTCAGAGATTAAAGGAAAAATGTCAATTATGAAGCTTCCCGGAGGGAAAAGATTTGTTTTTGTTTTGTGTGGATTTAAATTTACAGGCTTTTTGAAAGGGTGAAATGGGTATTGTAGTCGCAATCGACGGACCTGCGGGTTCGGGAAAAAGCAGCACGGCGAAAGAAGTTGCCAAAAGACTTGGTTTTACTTACGTCGATACAGGAGCCATGTATCGCGCGATCACATTGCTTACGATTCGCAGAAAAATCAGCCCGGAAAATTCGGAACAGGTCGTTTCTTTGGCAGAATTAATCGATATTCGTTTCCGTTGGGAAAATGGCAATTTGCGAACATTATTGAATGGCGAAGATGTCAGCGACGAGATTCGTTCGGCTGAAGTTGCACAGGCGGTTAGCCCGGTAAGCGCAATCGCGGGCGTTCGTGAGATCATGGTCAAACGCCAACGCGAAATGTCCAGCGAAAATAATATCGTGATGGAAGGCAGAGACATCGGTACGAACGTCTTTCCGAAAGCCGATTTTAAATTTTATGTGACGGCTGACGTTGAAGTTCGTGCTATGCGACGCATCGGAGATTATCAGAAAATCGGCCAGAATCTCAGTTGGGAAGAGATCGTTGAAGAGATCAAGAAACGCGATCGGATCGATTCATCAAGGACGCATTCTCCGCTGAAAAAAGCCGATGACGCAATCGTCATCGACACCACTCATTTGACCTTTGAAGAACAAGTTGAGAAAATTATTGAAATTGTGAAAAATCGTCCAGAAATGGTTCGATAAAAGGTTCGGCTCGCGTGAAAGATCGCGAGAATATCCGAAACCTGTCGTGTCCGTTCAACCCTTAACCTAAGGAACGTTTGATGTTTGAAGAAGAAAATGAATTAACCCCAACCCCAACCGACGAAACTGCGATTCCGGCTGAAAGCGTGGAAGCGTCTCTCTCCGAATCCGCACCCGTCGAATTGCCCGTAACCGATTATATCACCGAAGAAGTGAAGATCGGTCCTTATTCTGAAAAAATCCGGGTGTACAGTCTGCAAGATTTAAAAGATGAAGCAGAAGCACCTCGAACCGAAGAACAACAGAAGTATGAAAGTTCTCTTAAAGATATTTCACAGGAACAACGGATCATCGGAACCGTCGTTTCCGTTCATGAAAATGAAATCCTGATGGATGTCGGTTTCAAATCCGAAGGTGTGATTTCACGTGACGAATTTGAACAGGGCGAGTTGCCCAAAATCGGCGAACAGATCGAAGTATTTGTCGATACGCTTGAAGACGAAAATGGACAAATGATTCTTTCAAAGCGCAAAGCAGATTTCATGCGCGTTTGGGAACGGGTTCGTCAGATATACAACAATGCTGAAATCGTCGAAGGCAAAGTGCTTAATCGCATTAAAGGCGGCATGGTCGTGGACATCATGGGCATCGATGCTTTTCTGCCCGGTTCGCAGATTGATATTCGTCCCGTGACGGATTTTGATAATTACGTCGGGAAAACATTTGAATTCCGAGTTGTCAAACTCAATGAACTACGGAAAAATGTTGTCCTGAGCCGTAAAGATATACTCGAAGAAAGCCTGAAGGAAAAACGCGACGACCTGTTGGCGAAGATCAAAGTCGGCGATATTCTGACAGGACGCGTCAAGAACATCACGGATTTCGGTGTTTTCGTCGATCTGGGTGGTTTGGACGGATTGTTACATATCACCGATCTGTCATGGGGTCGTGTCAATCATCCGCGCGAAGTCGTCAATCTGGATGACGAACTGACGGTTAAAGTCATCGATTACGATTCGGAGAAACAAAGAGTTTCTCTCGGTCTGAAACAGCTTCAACCGCATCCGTGGGAAGGAATCGAATACAAATATCCCGTCGGTACGGTCATTAAAGGTAAAGTCGTCAACATCGCCAATTACGGCGTTTTCGTCGAACTGGAAAAAGGCGTTGAAGGACTCATTCACATTTCGGAAATCTCCTGGACGCAACATATCAAACATCCGAGCGAAATCTTTTCTTTGAATGAAATGATCGAAGCCAAGGTGCTGAATGTTGATAGTCAGGAGAAAAAAATCTCGCTCGGTTTCAAGCAACTCGGACCCGATCCGTGGGAATCGATTGAACAATCTTATTCCGTCGGCACCAATTATAAAGGCGTCGTCCGGAATCTGACGCCTTATGGCGCGTTCATCGAATTGCAGGAAGGAATCGACGGATTTGTTCATATTTCCGATATGTCCTGGACGAAAAAACTGCATCATCCGCGCGAACTTCTTAAGAAAGGTGACGAACTGGAAGTCAAGGTTCTTGAAGTTTCCAAAGATAACCGCAAGATTGGCCTCGGCATGAAACAGGTCATGGAAGACCCATGGCCATCTATCGAATCGCTGTACGTCGAAGGCGCGATAGTTGAAGGTGAAGTCGCACGAATTACCGACAAGTTGGTCATTGTCAATCTGGCTTTCGGTCTGGAAGGAATCGTTCCGTTGGGACAAGTTCCGAAAAAAGACCGCAAAACTGCCGGAAAAGGCGTTCAGATCGGCGAGAAACTTCAACTGAAGGTTTTGGAAGTGAACAAAGGCGAAAAGAAAGTCGTTCTCTCGCGTGAACAGGCGATGCCGAAAAAGCCGAGAAGCGACGCCGAAGCATATATGTTCCAGCAAAGTGATACAAGCGACAAGATCGAGATTCCGGAAGCGATTATTGAAAAAATAGCGGAATCCGAAAAAGACAAAGAACCGGCTGAAGCAACCGGAACGGAAAAGAAAAAAACAGTCCGGAAAAAAGCCAAAACCACCGAGGAAACAGAACAAAAAACGGAAGAGGCCGAAGAGAAATCTAAGAAAAAAAGCGTGAAAAAGACCGCTGAAAAAAAAGCGCCTGCTTCCGAAGAAGAAACAGGAACGGAAAAGCCGAAAAAAGTCGTAAAGAAAAGTTCGACCAAGAAGGCTGTCAAGGAATCCGATTCAGCGGCAAACGAGGCTGAATCCAAATAATCTCCGGAATTCTGTTACGTTAACTTAAAAACGAAAGGGGCTTGATAATTTCAAGCCCCTTTGCTATTTTCTGACTGTATGAAAAAACTCGTTGGAAAAGAAAATCGTGGGAAAATAGATCAGCGCGCCTTATTCGCAAATATTTGGATGCAGGTGAAACGTTGGTTCGTCACGGACACGAAAACGAAAGTCATCGTGTTTATCATCACGTTTATCGTCTGGCTCTACACACTAATGAGCAACGAATATAGTTATTCGATTTCCTCACGCATCGAAATCCGGAATATCGAAAACGGAAAGACGCTTAAAAGTAAAATTCCCGAACGGATTTACGCCAATTTTACAGGTAGAGGCATTGACCTGATCTATCTGAATATGATCCGGAAATCGTCATTCAAATTTGTCGTAGATGTCGGTAATATTCGTCAACAATATGATTTCCCGCTCAGCGAGTATTTTTACGAAAATCCGGATAAAATTATCATGCCGCGCGGTGCACGTCTCCAGTTCAATCATATCGTCTACCCGGAAACACTTCATGTCGAACTCGATATGCTCAGTCAAGCGAAAGTACCCATCATTCCCCGTCTTGAAATCGAGGAATCGATGGGTTATATCAAGACGGGAATTCCAGTCGTTACACCGGACAGTATTTGGATTTCCGGACCAAAGCAATATGTCGATCGGTGTTCGACTCTCACGACGAAAACGATTTCGCTGAAAGACGTCTCAACGCCTTTCGATAAAGATGTTCGGATCGATCTATCCAAAATGCCTGGCGTTCGCGTTCCGTTCAAGACGGTTCACGTCTATCAAAAAGTAGAACAGATCGGCGAAAAAAAGATCGATGAAATCCCGGTCGTCGTTCTTAATGTACCTGAAAATATGAATGTCGAAGTTAGTCCGACGACGGTTTCGATGACGGTTCAGGCAGGAATAAGCGCCTTAAAAACGATTAAGATGGAAGACATCCGCGTGACGATCGATTTTCAAAAACAGTGGAAAGCCAATCAAAAATTATACATTCCCGAAACGACTCTGCCGGAAAACATCATTGCCGTGGAAGAAATGATACCGGCGGAAATCGAACTTCGCATCTTTCGGGAAAGGAAACCGTAAGTGAATTTGCTCGGGATTGAGAGTTCCTGCGACGAAACTTCTATCGCCGTTTTGCGGGACGGCGACGTTCTGACTAACATCATTTCGTCTCAATTACTGCATCAAAAATACGGTGGTGTCGTCCCGGAATTTGCTTCGCGCGAACACATGCGTCTGGTCGATGTACTAACGCGGCAGGCGTTAGATCAAACGGGAATTCCGCTTTCCGACATCGATGGGATTGCCGTAACACACGGTCCCGGTTTGATGGGCGCGTTACTCGTCGGGCTCAGTTACGCGAAAGGACTTTCATACGCTGCCGGAAAACCGCTGATCGCCGTAAATCACATCGAAGGCCATATCATGGCGAATTTTTTAACATATCAGAAATTGACTTATCCGTTTCTCTGCCTGCTTGTTTCTGGCGGACATACGCAGATTGTGAACGTCAAGGATTTCGGCGATTATGAAATTATCGGTAAAGGAATCGACGACGCGGCAGGAGAGGCGTTCGATAAAGCCGCCAGAATTCTGAATCTTGGCTATCCCGGCGGTCCGCTGATCGACAAAACTGCGAAAAGCGGCGATCCGAAATTCTATCATTTTCCACGCGCGAAAGTGAAAAGCGATCAATTCGATTTTAGTTTCAGCGGTCTCAAAACGTCTATTCTTTATTTGGTCAAACAAAAAGGCGATGAATGGGTTGCCGAACACCTGTCCGATCTTTGCGCGTCCTATCAGGAGGCAATCGTCGATGCACTGAAAGTCAACACTTTTGCCGTCATTGAAGAGACACAAAGTCCGAAGTTGGTATTGGCGGGCGGCGTCGCGGCGAATTCCCGGCTGAGACAGGTTTTTCAGGAAGAATCGGATCGGCGCGGAATAGACATTTATTTCCCTGCGCTTCAATATTGTACGGATAATGCCGCCATGATCGCCAGAACCGGATTGGAAATGATAAAACGCGGACAGTTTTCCGACTTGGACGTTTCCGCCGTCCCCAATCTTTCCCTGATCGCCTGAACGCTCATGACCGATTTTCAGATACAACTCCAGAATCTCACGCTCTGGGAAATTCCCATCCTGCTTTTCATTGTTTTGGTGATGTTCCTGTCCTTTCGGAAAATCAGTAGCGAAACGCCGGAACGCGGACGACTTGTTTTACTCATTCTTCGCTCGATCTTTTTCATCTGGTTGGCTTTTCTGACGCTTAAACCATTCGTCAACTGGAATAAAATTCGGCATTTTTCGCCAACAGTCATTTTTTGGATGGATAATTCCGCCAGTATGAAAGTGCAGAAAAATTTCAGCGCGGATACAATTCTGACTCAATTTGAAAACCTTCAGGAAGTTTTGGAAAAACGAGGCGCGAAAGTCATCATCGAACCATTCGGAACAGACATTTCTCAAGATAGAAATTCTTTCGCTGATCTAACATTCGATGAACCGGGTACCGATCTCTCACAAACGATCACCCGTTCACTTGAAAAACATACCGACGAAGCAGTTTGTGCTGCCATTTTATTTTCTGATGGTGTTTCAACACAAGGCGAAGAGCCGGGCTTTATTGAAACCGGCAAGCGTTTTCCGATTTTTTCTGTTGGCATCGGCGACACGGCGCGTCTCACAGACGCGTTTGTCGCAAATCTGGAAATTCCCGCGATGGCGAAAGTCGGCGATACGATTCAGATTTCCGCTGAGATCGTTCCGCAGGGAGATGGCGGACTCGCACAGGTTTTTTTAAAGGAAAACGGGCGCATTATTCAGAAGAAAACGGTAGAAAGACATCGAGAATCCTTCCGCCGGCAGATTACATTTTCTCAGGTTTTACAAACGCCGGGCGAGAGTTTACTTTCTGTCGAAATCGACGCTGAGAAAGACATCAATCCATATAACAACACAAAAGCGGAAGGCATTTATGTAAAAGCCACCGATGAAACTGTCGTGATTTTGTCATCTATGTCAAATGTTGAATCGACATTTTTAAAGAAGACGCTGGAAAGCGACAGGCGGTTCCGTGTTTACAATCTGGTTGAATCGAACGACGGCTGGATTCCGAAATTCGAGTCGAAGGTTTTTCGGAAAAATTGGGTGGCGGTTATTCTCATCGGTTACCCGGCGGAAAATTCTAACGTTAACCGGATGGCGGAAATTCGGCGGCGAATTCAATCAGGTCGAACGCCGGTTCTCGTCATGGATACTCCATCACTTTCACAGGATCGTCTGAATGGATTATTCGATGAAAAACTGCTGGTCGGTAAACCGGAAAATTCTCCTATCGCAATTTCCGTTCAAATGACACCAGAAAGCTATGATCACACGATCTTCCGCGACATTTTTTGGGAAAACGATCCCAAAACCATCATTCGTAACTTACCGCCGGTTGGTCAGCGGTTTAAAAAACTTGTTTTGGCTGATGGTTTTGAAAACCTGATAACGTCATCCACGCTCGCCGAAACGCCGATACTCGCGGTGCGGGATTTTCAGGGAAGACGCCTCGCTTTATGTACTGGATTCGATTTGTGGCGATGGAGTTTTATGACAACCGGTGCACGGCGGATGGATTTTTATCAGGAAACGATTCTACGGCTGGTGAATTGGCTGGCGGATACGTCATCGTCAAAGAATGTCCGGATCGCTCTGGATAAGTCGGTATATCTTTCGGGAGAAATCCCGGAAATCAGCGCTTTGGCATTCGATGGTAAAGGCATAATTCGGCCGGAAATGGTTCTGCAAGCCGAGATTTCCGATAATCCGCAAAAAAAGACGCCGGTCATACTTTCGTGGGATGGACAACGATTTACAGGAAAAGCGCCCGCTTTATCCGCAGGAAATTATCGGATTACGACACTTGCGTTTTTTGATACGAAGGAGATCGGACACGCGGAGAAGACTTTTACAGTCATCGATCAACCGGTTGAACTGGCGAAAATCATGCAGAATTCCTCAGGACTTGCTGCACTCTCATTTCAAAGCGGCGGTAAAAAAGTATCGCTTTCCGAACTTGATGACATCGCCGGATCAATTCAAATCCGATCAATTGATAGGGAAGAACATCATGAATTGCGGCTTTGGCGGTCGCTTGGAGCCATGCTATTTTTAATTTTTATTATCGGGTGCGAGTGGATTTACAGAAGAATTCTTGGATATCAATAAAATTTCCTTGCGCTTTTTATGCACTTTCACCTAAGTTTTGACGTGCTGAAGATGCGACAAATGGAGATACGATAAGAAAAATTGGTACTTCTGATCCGGTAAAGGCACACTTAACCGTCAAAATAATCGTCAAATCACTGTTTTCAGGAGGTAGTTTTTAGATGAAAAAAATCACGATGATGGGTGTTGGATATGTTGGACTTGTATCCGGAACCGGGCTTGCCGATTTCGGAAACGAAGTCATTTGTGTTGACATCGATCCTGAAAAAATAGAGAAACTGAATCATGGAATTTTACCGATTTACGAGCCGGGATTACTGGATCTGGTCAAGAAAAATGTCGAAAAAGGTCGACTCTCTTTCACGACGGATCTGAAAAAAGCGATTAACGAGACTGAAGTGATTTTTCTCGCTCTGCCGACGCCATCCGGTGATAACGGTGAAGTCGATCTGTCTTACGTTTTTACGGCCATCGATCAGATCGCCGAAATCATAGATAGCTATAAAGTCATCGTTACAAAGAGCACTGTCGCAGTTGGAACCGGTGATAAAATTCGT
>JAQUKI010000099.1 GCA_028719225.1 Fidelibacterota bacterium
TGATGTTCAAGCGGAATATGCTGAATATCCAGGGTTATCCAAACACCTAAACGGTTGCTGATATAATTGATCTGATAATCGAGAATAATCTTTTTGCTCCATTCTGAGTACGGCTTAAACCAAATATCTTCCCAATTGGTATCAGCGTTACAATCATAGTCTAAACCTGAACGGCCATTCTTGTTGAAACGGTACGTGATTCCCATCCGATATTGGAAGTTGTTAAACCGTTTGGTTTTAAGTACTAGTTCCAAACCGTTCGAGCGGTTCCAACCATTGTTTTCGTACATTTTCCACTCAGCGGAAGTGATTGTATCCGGATTCAGGAAATATCCCCAAGGATAGATCATTGTCATTGGCATATCGTCAGATGACTGAAAGTAGCCGGTCAGAGAAAAGCCAATCGCTTCGCCGAATTTCCAATCGACTGACCCTTCATATTTATCGATTGAATAAGCCTGCAAATCCGGATTATACTGGATTTGTTCCTCCTCTATAATCAGGCCATCCGATCTGTATTCATAATAGGCCGCTGGCATGTAGATATATCCAAGTGAAACGGCTTTCGCACTTCTGCCGACGCCCGCGCGGATTTTAATATCGTCCGATAGAATATATTGCAGGTTGATGCGCGGACTGAGAAAATCACCATGCTCCGTTTTGAGAAGTGCTTTGTCTTTAAACATCCGTGAAAAGTTGAAACCGGTCGGTGAAAAAGCATCATACCGGAGTCCCAGCATCGCGATGTATTTCCGTCCTAGTAATTTTCCTGTTATCTCATCTTCAATATAGATCGCCAGCGACGGCAAATCCGGGAAATCATCAAAGGAATAAGATCGTCTCGATGAAGATTGACCATAATAACTTTTTACCTAATCTATGATCAGGCCGGGTCCAGTATTCTTTTCAAAATTTGCCTCGATACCGGAAAATAATTCATGTTCACTTTGTAGGATATTAAAATTTTGGCGTCTCTGCAAACGAGCGCTCAATTGCCATTCTTTACCGATTTCCTTCATTTTACCGGTATAACCAGGATCGATTTTCGTAATGGAAGTATCGAACGGCACAAACGATGTGTCACCCGGCGAGACGATTATCGTGTCGGTCATCGTCGTATCCATTTGCCACATGAACGATTCAGCCACCCATTTACTGCGATATGATTTTTTCCGGTTCAGATTCACGCCGAGGTATCCTTTGATCCGGTCATTCGAATTCCGTTCATAATCAAAGGAAAAATTACCGGTCGCCAAGTAACCGTGGTTGTATTTCAGCATTTGATCGACGTCCGTCGGCTTTTCATCGTCGAGTATTTTCGTAAAACTCGAACTTAGCTTGGTCTCTAATTTATCGTCGAGAAATTTCCGCGTCAGGTTTCCGCTTACGAAAAAACGCTGATATTCATCGCCAACTTTTCGCAGATCGCGTTCACTGTAAGCGTAATTCAGATGATAATCGAGTATCGACCTCCCGATGCCAAAACCATGCGTGAAGCTGGCCGATTTCGTATCCGGATTAATCTTCGCATTTAATTTGGGAGCGATCTTGCCACTTTTCGTTTCCACTTTGATGACGCCGGTCGCAAAATTACCGTACTCGACGGATGGAATGCCGGTAATAACCTCAACTGATTTGATATTTTCTGAAGGAATCATCCGTAAATCCAGTCCGGTCGTTCCACTACCGCTAAACAGTGTTGAAGTACCGGCGACAGAAGAGGCATTTGACGTCGTCGAAATTTGGTTACCGTCTACAACGATTGATGTTCCGTATGATTCGATTTGATCTATAACGCCACCGCCGGTTGTAACCGAACGAATTCCGATTTGTGACGCTTTCGATAGACCGGGATTTTGAGATTTATCAACGCCGGGAACCAGCGAAAGCACATCACCGAGACTCGTTGCCTGCATATGATCGATCTCTCCGGTATCAATCTTGCGTGTAGTCGATAATTCTTCCGGCAGGAGTGACTTCTGAACCGATTGTACTTCAATACCGCCCAGCATGAAGCAATATTCGCTACCGCTTTTTCCTTCCTGTTTGAGCAGGCGGACCGTCACATTCAGCGACCGGTCGTTTTCGACTTTCAGGTCGAAAACAACATTTTTATAATATCCAGACTTGACAACTTCGATGCTATAGGTTCCGTTATCGACATCACGAAAAATAAAAGTTCCATCCTTTTGACTAACAACCGTTTTGGAAAATTTCTCATCATTCCTTTTCAGCAGGATGATCAGCGCGCCCTCGATGTCGGTACGTTCCATATGATCCTTTACTTTCCCGAAAATTACCGAGGCCAGGCAAACTGCCGGCAATAACACAGCTATCAAGCAAATCGCCACAACGGTTCGTTTCATCCGGCTCCACCCTTCTCCATGCGTCGAACTTTCAACAAATATTCCTATTTGAATTCGTCTAAAGCTTCTTCATCCAGGTTACCTGAAACGCCAATTACGTAATTATTTGTATCAAGAAATTTCATCGCGGCTCTCTGGACATCTTCTTTTGTGACGCTTAAAATACGATCTCGTTTCTTGTCAAAATAATCGAGCGATCGATCATTGCGCACGGCATCGAAAATGACACCACCCTGATCATCGGCTGTCCGCGTCTGATACGATAACAAGGCAATTTTCCGAGATTTGGCTTTGTACAATTCCTCGTCAGTCACGCCATATTTTTGAATCTTCTCGATCTCTTTAAAAATTCCTCGAATCATTCGGGGCACATTAGCCTGATCCAGTTCCGTCCGGATGTTCCAATAACCACCATGTTCGCGAATCCATAGATTGCTTTTAATTCCATACGCCAAGCCCTGTTTATCGCGCAGTTCGATTCCCATCCGCGATGTCAGCGACGATCCGCATAGAATATATTCCAGAACTGAGAGCGCGTCCAGATCGGGATCGTCATTCGTGATGCCGCCTTCGATCGGATTGAAACCAATATCGATCCGGCATTGTTTATAATCCGGATTGGAAAAGACATAAACCGTTTTGCCTTTCAGCGGTTTGATTTTGGTAAAAGACAGCATTGGATCGGTGGATTTGCTCACCCACAATCCGAAGGTTGCATTTAATTTTTCATTGACCCAGTTTTTGGAGAAATCGCCGATCACGACTAATTTCATTCGGTCCGGACTGTAATATTTATTGTAGAAATTAACTATATCTTCACGCTTCAGCGTCTGAAAAACCTCGATATCGCCAGCATACGGAAGAGCATATTGATGTCCCTCAAACACCTTTTCGAACATCGCGTAAAAAGCCTTCATCGTTTCGGTTTGTTTGAACTTCTTCGCGCTGGAAATCAGAAGCGGACGCACTTTCTCCATTTCTTCCTGTGGAAAATCGGGTTTTGTGATAATGGCATTCAGCGCATTCAACATTTTATCCGAATCTTTCATCAACGAATATCCCTGAAAAACGATCTGGTTCCAACTCTGGCTAATATCCAGTTGATACGGCGTGAACGAACGCTCTTCCAGCATTTCGCTAAAACTTCTGCCGTCAGCGCCTCTCATCAACATGCCCCCCGTAAATTGATCGATACCGGGTTTCTGTGCCTCTTCTTCAAGTCTCCCTGTTTGGATCACACCTAAAAGGCAAATCGTTGGATAATCGTGGTTTTCAATCAGATAAACCGTAACGCCGTTTGCCAACTTCAACGAATCGACTAACGGTTTGATCGGATAAGGTGAGATCACCTCATCAACCTTTGGAAAATAGAGCGCGTTGACATCTTTTTCTTCCCGACCAAACAAACGCCCGAAAAGTCCGAGTTCCTTTGCGGGCATCATCCGGATCGTATCCGCAGGCATGTTCGACTCTTCGGATTTTGCATCGAAATCGGATGGCGTTTCATCTCTGAGATCTTTATCTATTTTCCGATCTTTCTTCATCGAATCGGGATAAGAGTAACAAACGACAACATTTTCGTTAACAACGTATTTTTTTGCGACCCGCATGATGTCGTCTTTGGTCACGGATTTAACCATTTGCGGCCATTTATTGATATACTTCCATCCGACATAATTATCGTAGGTACCAATACTTCCGCCAATCTGGTCGGCATATTGATTCTCCGTCAATTCCGTAAAGTTGAGTTTATTTTTAATCTTTTCGAGATCAGCATCATCTACAGGGTAATTTTTAACACTGTCAATCTCGTCCCAGATCGCCGCTTCGACCTGTTCAATCGTCGCAGGTTCCAGTACCGAGGCAACGATATTGAAAGTTGCCGGATCTTTCATAAATGCCAATCCACCACCGACCGATTGGCTGATGCGGTCATTCCGAACCAACCGTTTGTGCAGGCGCGACGTGGCGCTTCGACTGCATAAAATGCTTCCCATAACATACAGGGCGGCGCCGTCTTCCTGAAAGCGTGTCGGCGCGGAAAATAACATTTGGATTTCGGGATTTAGAAGATCCTGATGTGTGAACTTCAACATCTTCTTTCCGGTTTTAGCAACATCGGAAAAATTAGGCATTTCAAGTACCTCTCCCTTTGGAACCCGGCCATAATATTTTTCCACTTTCTGCATGATTTCCTTTGTATCGAAATCGCCTGCAAGGACTAAGGTTGCATTGTTCGGCGTATAATATTTCCGATAATAAGCGTAAGCCTGATCGCGCGTGATGCTCTGAATATCAGTCATCCAACCGATGACAGGATTCCGGTACGGATGTCGTTTGTAAACCAGCGTATTCACTTCTTCGCGGCGCAGACCGCTGTAACTGTTTTCCGTCCGCATCCGGCGTTCCTCGGAAATAACATTGATTTCCGATTTGAATTCTTTGGCATTAAAATCACATTTGAACATCCGTTCGGATTCAATGTCGAAGGCCAGATCGATCTTGTTTTTCGGGAGCAATTCATAATAGACGGTCACGTCATTGGCGGTATAGGCGTTGAAAATTCCGCCATTTGCCGAGATCAGTTCCGCTATACTTCCTTTTTGGAAACGCTTGGTTCCTTTAAACATCATGTGTTCGACGATATGTGAAATTCCCGTTTGCCCGAAAGTCTCGTACTTCGATCCGACGTTATAGGTTAAGTGTGAATAGATCAACGGCGCCGAATGCATTTCATAAGTGAGGACTTTCAATCCGTTGTTCAATGTAAATTCTCGGACTTTCGATTCGTCGATCGCAAAAATCCGAGTCGCCAGAAATCCGAGCGTTAATAAAATATGTATTGACTTCGTTCGCATGACTTTCATGGTTTCTTTCTTCCTTTTTCACCGCGCTTATAGACGGGAAATCTTCTTCACTAACATTTTATTTATCCCATTCAAATATCGCTAAAAGCTAAATAACTTTGTTTGTCAAACAAGGTTTTATTCCTGCAAAAAACTCTGCAGTGAACTTGTTTGCAGCCCGTACATTTCTTAGTTGAATGCAGTTTCGTAGTATTTCTACAAAACTATTTATTCGTGTAATTTTTCTCTTAAAATGTTTGCAACGTTATCTTTGGGAATCCGGATCTGTTCCAGTGAATCGCGATCTCGCAGAGTCACTGTTCCATCTTCTAAAGTCTGCGAATCGACGGTAACGCCAAACGGCGTGCCGGCTTCGTCCTGTCGACGATAGCGTCTGCCGATAGAACCGGTTTGATCGTAGAATGCCGCCATCTGCTTTTTCACATCCGAAAAAATTGCCATAGCGATTTCCGGCATTCCGTCTTTATTCACCAGCGGAAGAATGGCAACCTTGATCGGCGCTAATTTCGGATCGAGTTTCAGGACGATGCGGTCATGTTCCGTGTCTTCCCAGTATGCGTCTGAAAGAACCGTCAGGATCGAACGATCGACTCCCGCAGAACTTTCGACGACCGCCGGAACGATGTGCGTGTTCGTTTCGGTTTCAAAATAAGACATTTTTTTACCACTCGCCTTGATATGCGAATCCAGATCGAATGTCTGCCGGTCGGCGATGCCTTCCAATTCTGACCAACCGAATGGAAATTTATACTCGACATCGGTGCAAGCCCGCGCGTAATGCGCCAATTCTTCCTTCGCATGCGCCCTGAGTCTCAGATTCTCGCGCTTGACGCCGAGTTTCTGGTACCATTGAAATCGCTGTTCGACCCAGTATTCGTGCCATTTCTGGCTTTCGTCTGGTTTGACAAAATATTCGAGTTCCATCTGTTCGAATTCGCGCGAGCGGAAGATGAAGTTTCCCGTCGTGATCTCATTCCGGAATGCCTTCCCGATCTGACCGATCCCGAACGGCAGTTTGAGGCGTGTCGTATTGACGACATTGTCGAAATTGACGAAAATTCCCTGTGCGGTTTCCGGTCGCAGATAGACTTCGGAAGCGGTATCTTCCGACGGTCCGAAATGCGTTTTGAACATCAGATTGAATTGTCTTGCCGGAGAAAGTTCGGCGGCGCCGCAGGTTGGGCAAGCAATCTTTTCCAGAAAAATACTTCCGGCAGTTCCGCATTTCGGGCAATCTGATTTCTTGTAAGATTCCGGTTCATTGGCGTACAAATCGTCTTTAAAAAAAGTCCTGAATTCGTCTTTTACCTCGATCAAACCGCCATTTACGCGGAAATGAAAATCACATTTTTCACATTTGAAATAATGCAGAGCTTTGTCTTCCCGAAAACGCGCCCTGCACTTTTTACAGTCGATGAGCGGATCGTGAAAATTTTCCACATGTCCCGACGCTTCCCAAACTTTCGGATGCATCAGAATGCTCGCGTCCATCCCGACGACATCTTCTCTGCCGGTAATATTTTCCTGCCACCAAAGGTCTTTAACATGACGCTTGAGTTCGACGCCCAGCGGACCATAATCCCAGCAACTGGTGATTCCGCCGTAAATCTCGCTCGATTGAAAAATGAATCCTCTCCGCTTACAAAGAGAGAATAATTTTTCCATCAACTCATTCTTTTCTGCTTTTGCCATTTCGTTCCTTTATGCTTCAAATCTCATCATATTCAGTTTTACATTTGGGACAGAAAATCACCGTCTTCTTGTCCTTTGTCTCTTTTTTCTCGAGAAGCGGATATTCACAACCCGGACAGTTTTTTTTGATCGGTTCGTTCCATGTCGCAAATTTGCAATCCGGATAATGATTGCATCCGTAAAACGTTTTTCCCTTTTTTGTGCGTTTCTGAACGATCTCGCCACCACAATCCGGTTCGGGACAGGGTATGTTCAATGAAAATGGCAAAGTCGTTTTGCATTTCGGATAGGCAGTGCAAGCCCAAAATTTTCCAAATCTACCGTCGCGTACCGTCATTGGGCTTCCGCATTTCGGACATTTTTTCTCTTCGTATGGAACTTCCGGTTCGACGCGGTTTAGCGGCTTTGCATTCTTGCATTTTGGAAAAGCGGAACATGCCAGAAATTTTCCGTTTCGACTCCACTTAATGACCATCGGCGATCCGCAAAGTTCGCACTTCTCGCCCGATTCTTCCTGAAGATTGCTTTTGATGTCTTTCCGGTTGAGGTCGAGCCGTTCCAGCGATTTCTTGAACGGCGCGTAGAATTCGCGCATCACATCCAGCCAGTCTTTGGAATTCGATTCGACTTTGTCGAGATTTTCTTCCATCTCGAACGTGAATTTAACGTTGAATATCTCCGGCATTCCGGTCACAAGGATTTCGTTGACCGTTTTACCCAGATCGGTCGGAAACAAAAAACCGGTTTTCTGTTCGACATATTTTCTCAGCAAAATGGTCGAGACGATCGTCGCGTACGTGCTCGGTCGCCCGATACCGAGATTATCCAATTCCTTGATCAGTGTGCCCTCGGTAAATCGTTTGGGCGGCTCGGTAAATTTCTGCTCGGATTTCACATCGGTCAGGCGAACCGGATCGTTGTTTTTGATTTTCAGCGGCAGTGGATTCTTTTTCTCTTCTTCTTCCTTGTCTTCGCGCCAAACGTGCAGGTAGCCGTCGAAAATCAGGTCGTTGCCAATTGCGCGGAAGAGATATTTGTCGCCTTCAACGTCGATGACTTTCTGGTCGTAAACCGCGTTCGCCATCTGGCAGGCGGTAAACCGGTTCCAGATCATCGTATATACTTTTTTCTGGTCAGGAGTTAGATTGTTTGTGATGGCCTCCGGCGACAAATTGAAGTGCGTCGGTCGAATGCCTTCGTGCGCATCCTGAACATTCTTTTTCTTAGTTTTGTAAAAACGCGCATTAATGGGCAAATATTTTTCGCCGTAACGCGTTGAAATATAATCGCGGACACCGCCGACGGCCTCTTTCGAGATTCGAACCGAATCGGTTCGCATGTAAGTGATCAATCCGACGGGCGCGCCGTTTATTTCAATACCCTCGTAAAGTTGTTGAGCGATTTTCATCGTTTTCGACGAACCGAATCGAAATTTGCGCGTCGCTTCCTGCTGAAGAGTACTCGTCGTAAAAGGCGGCGATGGCGATTTCTCAACCTTCTTTTCCGTTACGGATTTTACTAAATAGTCCGCTTGCCGCACTTTTTCCAGATGCTCGGCTGCCGTTTTTCCATCGGAAACGTTGATCGTTTTCCCCCCGATTTTCACACATTTCGCTGTAAACTTTTCATTTTCTTGCGTGATAAAATCGGCATAAATATCCCAAAACTCTTTGGGAACGAAACTCAAAATTTCCTCTTCACGCTCGCAGATAATCCGAACGGCAACCGATTGCACGCGCCCGGCGCTGAGTCCGCGATATAACGTTTTCCACAAAAAAGGGCTGACCTGATAACCGACAATGCGATCTAAAATCCGACGCGCTTGCTGAGCATTGACGAGACTCATGTCGATTTTGCGCGGATGCGCCAGACCGTAATGAATACCGCTTGGTGTGATCTCGTTGAACAGTACTCGCTGAACTTCATGATCATCCACATTCAACGCCGCGGCAATATGCCAGGCAATCGCTTCACCCTCTCGATCCGGATCGGGAGCAAGCAGAATATGACCGGAATCTTTAGCGGCTGCACGCAACTGTTGAATGACTTTCGTCTTGCCTTGAATTGTGACATATTTCGGTTTAAAATCGGCGGCAATATCGATACCGAATTCCTTCTCAGGCAAGTCGCGAATATGTCCAACGGAAGCCAAGACCTGATAATCTTTACCGAGGAATTTCTTTATTGTTTTCGCCTTGGATGGCGACTCTACGATTAACAAATTTTGATACATACATTCTCCATAGCGGGTGGCAATTTAATCACTCGGGCACAAAGAGACTAAGTCTTTTTTCCGCTTGAACCGATTATTAAAATTGCAGAAAAAGTGGATGTTTTTCTTTGTCGGTTAGTCCCGCGGAAAGGATTTTCCGCTTAATTTTATGTCGAAAGTTTTCGCTTCCAGATGGCACCTTTCGGTGTGTCTTCCACAACGATCCCTTTTTCTGATAAAAGCATTCTCAGCCGGTCGGATTCCTTCCAATCGCGATTTTTCCGGGCGGCTGTCCGTTGATTCAGAAGCGCCTTTTCTTCTTCGGTCAGGC
>JAQUKI010000100.1 GCA_028719225.1 Fidelibacterota bacterium
GGACGTCGGCGATCAACTCTTGACGGTAAAGCAATTCATCACTTTTCTGTTCCCAGAGTTGCACCCTCGCATCCTGCCTGTCCTCGCCCATTTCACCGAGTCCCGGCAAGCGAAAACGCATACCGACGCGCATTTCGTCGAATTCATCATTATAATTACGCGTCGTGATGTCGCTGACCCGCAGTTCGGGATTCGGAATGTTTCGGGCGGATTTCAACCTGTATTCCGCAATATCCACATTGGTTACCATGGATTGAAGTTTGCGACTATTCTTGATTCTCATCTCGACAAGAGCCGCTTCGGTCAGCGGCTTATCGACGAGGCTGATCTCGATCTTTTCACTCGGATTCGATGCGCTGCCCGCGCCTGAAATCGGCTCAGCCGAAAAGCAGATCGGGATCGACGAAATAAAAAACGCTCCTGCGAAAAGATATGACAAGTGTCTTAATTTTTTATGAAACATCATCTGATTCGGGTTGCTTATAGTCGTTCCGGATTGATGAAACAGTAGGCGGGCGTTTCGCTGTCGTTATCGAAAACGATCAACAGCTGCGACCGATTCCGAAAGCAGAGTCCTTCCGGTTTCATTCCGGGGAAATGATAAATCGTTTTGGCTTCCAATTGTCCGTCCGCGAAACGGTTGATGCGATGCAGAGCGCCGAGCTGATCTTTCTGAGCGGCGTTTGGAATCGTGGAAAGCGCCCACAGTTTGCCGTCCAGATCGAAACACATGTCCGAGATGCCAGCCGATTGCCCGTTCGGACCTTTCAAATCCACAGTCCCGAAAAGCGTCAATTGTCCCGGTTCCATTTTTCTGTTGTCGAACATCGTTTGCGGGTTATCCAATTTCCAGATGATGGCGCCGGTTTCGGAGATCGGCTGTTTCAAACCGAAATAAAGCGACTGACCGTCAAAAGCGATGCCTTCGATATTGATTTCGGGACGTTGATCCGACTCTTTCATCGATAAACCGAGTTGCATTTGTTCCTCGGGTGAATAAGATTGCAGGATCGAAGTCAGCAAATTCACTTTATCGACTACAAACAGATCGTTGTTTTTGCGAACGATCTTTAGTAAAAATTCCCGGTTGACCGGTCGTTTGCCTTTTTTGCTGATATTTTGGGAAGAGATCAGGTAAAACGTATCGTTTCCGGCGGCGGTGATTCCTTCGAGATCGTTGACGGATGCGATCCCCGACAGTTTCTGCGGTTGCGGGTTCACGTTTCCGGATTCATTCATCCGAAAAATGTAAGGCGCATGTTCGCTTTTCGATTCGTTGATGCCGGTATCGTCGCTGACCAACAAAAATTCGTTCAATTCCGGACTCCACGCGACGCCGGAAGGTTCGAAACTCGTTATCGCCTTAAAATTTTGAGGTACTTCAAAATTCTTTACCGGCGGCGGATTATCGGGATCATGCTTGACCAACGTAGCGACCGATTCGGCGGCGGCTACATTGGAATTGTATGTTTGAACGAGATTACCGTTATTCCCAAGACGAACGGTCACGACTTCGCCGGGTACAAGATGATGATCGGAATTGAGATCGACCTGCACTTTACGCGCCCAAAAAACCTGACCGCGAAATGAAATCCTGTCTTCAGCCCGCGTGTAGCCGGGATGAATGAACGAAACCGTTCCGGTTGTGGCAAATTTTTTACTGCGCGACGAATATATTCTGACCGGATTTCCAATTTGAGGTTGTAAAGTCGAGTGTTCGGGAATGTAAACCGTTAGCCGGCTCGGATGCGTTTCTTCAACAGTCATGATCGAATCGAACGCCTTGACCATATCACCCGATCCGACATGCACCTGTGTTACAAAACCGTCACATGGCGCTACTAAAGTCCGCAGATTGATGCGATGTTCCGTTTCGACGATCTCGCGCCGCAACTCTTCCGTATGTTTCAATCCTTCGGTGAGCATCGCTTCGGTCATATCATCGGTATCGGCGTTTTTTAAAGAATGTTTCGATTCCGAAAGCATTTCAGATTTGGCCGATTGATCGGGAAATTCACGACGCAATTCATTGAGATATGCCACCAAAGCATCACGCTGAATATTCAGTTCGGCGAGATCGCGGTTATAACCCAAACCGGCATCCTGAGCGGATTGAAGACGCTGGATTAAAGTGTTGACGCCGGCCAATTCGGCGCTTTTTGATTCGATCATTGCCATGCGTTCAAGCAAATCGGAAGCCTCGTTATCCAGACGCAATCTTTCCCGCTCGACTTGCATTGTGTAAGCATTCCGGCGCGCGTTTTCCATCTTTTGAAGACGGCCAAGTTCCGTGCGGAGATTTTCAAGATTGCTCTTTAAATCCGACATATAAAGCACAGCCATCAACTGATTTTTCGAGACTTTATCGCCGGGTTCGACCAGTAATGTCTGGATGCGCCCGGATTCCTGCGCGCCGACAAAGTGGGTTCTTCGTTCGACGATCCCGAGTAGATTTTTCTCGACCTGCCATGTGTGAAAGAGATAAACGGCGAGTAAAATGGATACCGCCCACAGCAGAACATACCAGTTGATTTTTCGCGTTTGTCTGAATTTAATTTTCTTCATAAACGTTCACAGTTCGATGCCCGCCTCCTGATTCGTGTAAGTCAGACCGCGCATTCCGTCAACCAGTTCGAGAGCGGACAGGAGAATCCTGTTATCATCGGGCGCGGATAACTTAACCTGATACGCATATTCGACAACCTGTCCCTGCGCGACATCCCGCATTGTGACTAAGACGAATCGCTTTGTATGTTTCTGAAGAATCTCCGCCACTTTATTGGTTGTCGCAGGATCGGGTGGAACCTGAAAGCGCAGCAAACCGTCATGTTTTCGTCGCGTTCCGAACGGAGAACTTGCCAGCGCCAGCGCCGCAAGGCAAAAAATAACCGCGCCTGTTATTCCGGTGACATAACTTTGAACACCTGAAGCCACGCCGACACCCAGCGATGCAAAAAGAAATACAAGATCACGCGGATCGCGCAGATTCGTCCGGAAACGAATGATGGCCAACGAACCGACAATACCGATTCCGCGTGCGATATTGTCGCCGATCGCGATCATCAGCATACATGAAATGAGCGAACCGAGAATCATGCTTTGCACCAAACTTCTGGAATACGAAAGTCCCTGAAATGTTCTTTCATAAACCAGAGCGATCAGGCTGGACAGCGAGAGCGCCATCAGGAATGAAAGTAAAGCGATCTGCCATTCGATTTGTTCAAAGCCGTAGTTTAATAACGTCTGCATTTTAGCCTTTCTACGGATTCATTCCGGAAGGTTAATGTTTTAGATGATCGTGGTTTTGGAAAAATTTTTAGAGCGTTAGTTCCGCTGAATGATGCGCCGAGAAGTAGAATCCGGGACTTACTTAACCGGTTTTTCTGAAGCATTTAACCACCTTACAATCAATGTTACGGGTTAAATACACTCCGATTATCGAACACATCCTCCGTGCGATTTTCAACTATAGTCTCCCGTCGGAATCTGTCAAGATTCCTTTCACATCATAAACGACGGCATGACCGTTTTTCAGCGAACTCAAATCCATTTCCTTGAATTTATCATGCGCGACGGCGAGAACGATTGCGTCATACCCGATTTTAGCTTCCGGCTTATCGAGCATGGCGATTTTATATTCGTGTTTAACTTCTTCCGGATCGGCCCATGGATCGTAAACATCGACGTTGCAACCGAATTGTTTCAGTTCGTCGATAATATCGATCACGCGCGAGTTGCGGATGTCCGGACAATTTTCCTTAAAGGTCATTCCCAGAACGAGAACTTTCGATCCCGAAACCGTATGACCTGTTTTTATCATCAGTTTAATGATTTGACCGGCGACATAAAATCCCATCGAGTCGTTGATGCGGCGTCCGGAAAGAATGACCTCGGGATGATAACCGACTTCCTGCGCTTTGTAAGTCAGATAGTAAGGATCGACGCCGATGCAATGTCCGCCGACAAGTCCCGGCTGAAAAGGAAGGAAGTTCCATTTGGTTCCGGCGGCGGCCAAGACTTCATGAGTATCGATTCCGAGAACATTGAAGAGTTTCGCCAGTTCGTTCACGAAGGCGATATTGATGTCGCGTTGTGAATTTTCGATCACTTTGGCGGCTTCGGCAACTTTCAATGACGAGGCGAGAAACGTTCCGGCGGTGATAATGGATTGATACAGTTCGTTGACTTTTTTCCCGATCTCGGGCGTCGAGCCGGATGTGATCTTCCGAATTTTCGTCACCGTATGAACTTTATCACCCGGATTGATCCTTTCCGGCGAATATCCGCAGAAAAAATCGACGTTGAATTTCAATCCGCTCTCCTTTTCGAGAATCGGCACGCAAACTTCTTCAGTGCAACCGGGATAGACTGTCGATTCGTAAATGACAATGTCGCCTTTCGATAAAACCTTGCCGACGGTTTCAGTCGATTTGACGACCGGCGTGAGATCGGGATTTTTATATTTATCGATAGGCGTCGGAACCGTCACGATGAAGTAGTTGCACGGTTTGAGATCGAGATAGTTCGTTGTGTAGGTCAGCCGCGTTGCCGATTTCAGGTTTTCGGTTTCGGTTTCGAGAGTGCGATCGATACCGTTTCGCAGTTCGTTCACACGTTTGAGATTGATGTCGAAGCCGATGGTGTCGAATTTTTTCCCGAATTCAACAGCCAGCGGTAAACCGACATACCCAAGTCCAACGATTCCAATTTTTATGTCATTCATTTGCACCTTCCTTTAACACGATGTTATTAGATGAGTTCCTGTTATGTTAAGTTAAAAATTTATTAGAACGATTACCGGTAAAAGGTTTCAGGTTTCAGGTAACGGGGAACAGGTTTCGGATTAATTAAAATTCTCCCACGATTTGATAAGTTTTGAGATTGAAGCACAAAGACGATCGTAATCTTTATCAAAAGCGACTTGAGTTTCATAGGAGATATAGGTGCAATCTTTGGATATTTCCAGCCACCCACGGGTTTCTTCTGCGGAGCATAAAGCATCTATAAGGTGACGGATATAAACCTGCTTATACTTACGCTTTGCAAATCCTTCCCTGATATTCATTGGAACCGATCTTGAAGATCTTCTAATTTGATCGGTCAACGAGTATGTCTCATCTCTTGGAAATTTTTTAGACACTTCGAATATTTTCATAGCTAATTCATAGGATGAAGTATAAACTGTTAAATCTTTAATCGATTCTATTTTCATATCCAGTTATTCCCTCATTTGTAACCTGTAACCTGTAACCTGTTACCTGTCACCTGTCACCTGTCACCCGATACCGTTTCCTTTTCTACAATTTCAACGGCAATGGAACCTTCCGGCCTGTCTGTGCCGATTTATAGATTGCGAGAATCACTTCAAGAGATTTTCTGCCGCTTCGTCCGTCCGTATTGGCTTCAGCATCACCGTTCAACGTAGCGATGACGTTCTTGTAATAGGGTAAATGACCGAGCCCGTAAATATTCGGCGGATTGTAATTCGATTCCTGAATCATCCGGTCGTCATCGTCATAGTCCTCAAATTCCCACTTATCGATATGATTGACCGCGACGCCGCCTATCTTGACGGTTCCTTTCTCGCCAATCACCGTAATACTGCCCTCGAAATTCTTCGGATAGGTCAGCATCGTGACGTTCATCGAACCGATGACGCCGTTCCTGAATTTGATGATTGCCGAACCGGTATCATCCGTTTCAATATGACGCGCCATCGTTGCCGTTTCCGCCATGACGCTTTCGACAGGACCGATCAGCCAGCAAATCGCATCGACATAATGACTTGCCTGATTCATAAAAGCGCCGCCGTCAAATTCCCATGTGCCGCGCCATTTGGCCATGTCGTAATAACTCTGCGGTCGCTGCCAGAACACATTCGACTGAACGACAAAGATTTTTCCGAACCGGTTCTTATCGATCGCCTTTTTCAGCAATTGAAGCGTCGTGTTCAACCGGTTCTGTTTGACGACGAATAGTTGAACATGATTTGCATCGCAGGCCTGGATGAGTTTGTCGGCCTCTTCCAGTTTGGTCGCCATTGGTTTTTCGGAAATGACATTAATTCCCTTTTCTGCGGCAAGAATTCCATGTTCGGGGTGCAAACCGCTGGGCGTGCAAACCGAGACTACATCGATGTCTCCGCGCTGGAGCATTTTGTCGTAATCCGTGTACCAATCGACGCCATATTTTTCTCCGGACTCGCGTGCGCGATCTTCAAGGATATCGCAGACAGCGATGAGTTTCAGTTCATCTTTTAAGGCGGCAATGGATTCGAAATGGTTCTTCGAAATCCTACCGCAACCGATCAGAGCAATGTTTTTCATAGTTATCTCTCGCTAAGGATTATAAGGTTTAGGAAAGGATAAAGTCGGGATAAGGTTGTTGGTAAAGTTTTGGAGCCTGTCCGACTCTGGAGGATAATTTTGGGAAAAAATACTCATTCAGAGAGTGAATGAAATTGTTAAGTTTTACGCTGATTTTCGTCAACCGTTTTTCATAGTCCCGATAAAGCGTTTCGGTAATATAAGCCAGATCGCGGGCAAGTAGTAAATAATATCGCAGTTCTTCTAATGAACCACGTGAGATATGGCAAAATCTGATAAATTCTTTCGTAGAATTTCTTGCATGTTCTTCGACAATATTTGCCGGGACAGAAACCGCAGAACGTTCTATTTGATCATATAAAGAATATTTTTCCTCGTTTGGAAAATGTGCAACAAGATGATAAAGGGAGAACACCATTTTATGACTGAGTTGCCAAACTTCCAAATCCCGCCAACGTAATCGTTTTAAAACATCCATTTTAAATTTATCTATTACATCCTCTACTTCATTACCCACAAAATCTCCAGCGACTTTACCTCAATATCACCGACGATTTAACCGCCACTATGCCACTACTTTATCTCAACCTTACTGCCACCTTATCCCTACTTTGCGAACAATTTCTCTCTCTCAAGCCGGTAATCCAATCCGCATCTCGGGCATTTCACCTCATGATCGAATTTGGGAAGAATTTCACCGCATTCACAGACCCAACCTTTTTGCCGGGCGGGAACGCCGATCATTAAGGCATAATCCGGAACATCTTTCGTCACAACGGCTCCGGCGGCGATAAACGCATGTCTGCCGACAGTATTTCCACAGACAATCGTCGCATTTGCGCCAATCGAAGCTCCTTCTTTAACCAGCGTTTTCCGATAAAATTCCGTTCCACGCTGCGGATATTTGCATCGCGGATCCATCACGTTCGTGAACACCATCGACGGACCGCAAAAGACATAATCTTCCAGCGTCACACCTTCGTAAACCGATACGTTGTTTTGAATTTTTACGAAATTTCCGATGACGACATTGTTGCCGACATTCACGTTCTGACCGATCGAAACTTTCATGCCGATTTTTGTACCGGCCTGAATATGTGAAAAGTGCCAGATTTTTGTTCCTTCGCCGATTTCTACATTGTCATCGACGTAACTGCTTTCATGAATGAAAAATTTCATTTTAATTACCTAAGGTTTAGATGAATATTAAAGAATGAATGAATGCATCTATTCATTCACGCCTTGTAAAACGTCTTGATTTTCTCTACTACATAATCCTGCATTTCCATTGTCAGCTCGGGATAAACCGGTAATGCGATCGTATGTTCGGCGGCATATTCACTGTTCGGAAAATCGCCTTTCCTGTAGCCAAGGTCTTTGAAACATTCCTGTAAATGAAAAGGCACCGGGTAATAGACTTCGTTTCCGATCTGATTTTCCGAGAGCCATTTTCGCAACTCATCACGTTTGTCCGCGACGGAAAGAATATATTGATTGTAGATATGAAACTCTCGTCGGTATGCCACTGTCGGGATTTTGAGTTCCGGAATGTTCAGGCGCGTATCGTAATGAGTGGCGTGAACCTGCCGGGCGCGACTCCAAGATTCCAGATGCGGGAGTTTAATCAGTAAAACCGCCGCCTGAATTGTGTCGAGACGAAAGTTGCCACCGATCATCGAATGAAAATATTTTGGATGTGAACCGTGATTCCGGAGTTTGACCAATTTTTCCGCTAACGCCGAATCATTGGTTACAACCATGCCGCCATCTCCGATTCCGCCCAGATTTTTACTGGGGAAAAAAGAAAAACAGCCCATCGTCCCCATCGATCCGGCTCTTTTAATGCCGGTTTTGGATGGATACTGTGAACCGATTGCCTGCGCCGCGTCTTCAATGACGGGAATCCCGTACCGATCGGCAGTTTCAAGAATCGGATCCATGTCGGCACACTGTCCGTACAGATGAACGGGAATGATCGCTTTTACTTTGTTGATCTTGCCGGGATTTTGGTCAAACCAATCTCTCAACTTAAGTGGATCGATGTTGTAGGTTTCGGGATCGATATCAACAAAAACCGGAATTGCTTTCAAACGTGAAACCACGCCGGCAGTGGCAAAAAACGAATAAGGCGTCGTGATGACCCAATCTCCCGGTTGAATATCCAATGCCATTAAAGCGACAAGTAAGGCGTCTGTCCCTGACGAAACGCCAATCCCGTACTTCACGCCGGAATAACCGGCAATTTTCTGTTCCAGATCGGCGACTTCCGGTCCCATGATGTAATGAGTGGATTCGATGACCCGACTGACGGCATCCTTCAGTTCCGGACGAATGGTCGCCAGTTGCGCATTCAGATCAAGTAATGGGATTTTCATGTAATGGCTCCTAAATGATTTTTTAAGAAATGTGGCAAAATGAAAATTGGAGATTTAAATACCTCCGGGCACGGCTTCGCCTCCTCAGTCACATGCACCGACGAGGCTCAAATTGCATCTGCCCTTATTTTTTATTCAAACTATAGAACTTTATAGATGAATTTATTTCCAGAAAAGGTCGCAAACAGAACCGGCGAAATGGGCGAATTTCACCGGTTCGAGTAACCCAAAACTCAGTTGACCGAAATGCGCCTGGCTGTAAAATATCTGTTTTATCTGTTTGAGGCATTTCGTTCGCACTTCACGGGTGTTATTTTAAGAAATTCAACTCTCTTTGGCAATACAAAATTCCGACGGTAACCGGACTTTTCTCCCTCATATTTTTTGGATTCGTGGTATGTGCGTGACCTGACACACACTTCGTTCCCGAATTTCAATCAGGTTTGTTGAAATTTCCATTCGTGTTTAACAAAAATCAATCCGCCGTACCCCATGGTTAGTTGCGGATTTAAAGGATTCGAATCGTTCGGAACAATCGTAACCGACGAAGCATACCGGACATAATCGACCGTCTCGCTCGACTCGGTCATCCACAAATCGATAAAATAGACGCCTTCCTTTAATGGTACTTCAGGAATGCTGCAGCAAATCTCCGTATCCTTGTCCAGAATCCGGATTTTTTCCAATACCTCGGTTGTATTCATTCCAAAAAGCGTTCGTCCGGTTTGATCTTTCAGGAGTATCGCAATTTGCGGATTCATAA
>JAQUKI010000101.1 GCA_028719225.1 Fidelibacterota bacterium
GAGCATAGCAAATATTTCTTCGGAAATCTTGGGCAGGACGCCATTAAGCAATTCAAAACCGTCGTCATCAATTTCGATAAAATGTTCGTGGCGTTTGAATGACCGTGGAGATTTTTTAGCAAAACCAATTTCCGCCTTGAGCGCCAGCGAAAGGCTAAATTGGTTTTGATCTTATTATCAAACAGCCCGAAACCAGTTTGGCTCCGCGAAAACTGGTTTGGGCTTTCGCTATGAACTTATTTGTTTGTGCAACAGGGTTGCTGGTTAGCGCTAAAGACTTTTTTCTTTACGCAACAGAGTTGCAGGTTAGCGCCAAAGACTTTTTTCTTTACGCAACAGAGTTGCAGGTTAGCGCCAAAGACTTTTTTGTTTGCGCAATAGAGTTGCGGGTTAGTGCTAAAGACTTTTTTCTTTATGCAACAGAGTTGCAGGTTTATGCCATGGACTTTTTGTTTGTTGTGTCAGGTCCTCAGACCTGACACACATTCACCCAACCAGGTTTCATGCCCTCAGGTTTGAGAACCCGACTGAACTGGAATTAACCTATTCGTCCGAATCCAACACAATCAACATCTTCTACCGGATGCTAAACTGGTATTATTCGGTCGCCCTGTATTTCACTTCCCCGCCGACGACCGTCATGACGACGGTTGTTTGGAGGATTTCTTTCGCCGGAACTGTCATCAGATTTTTGTCCAGAATCGTAAAATCGGCGACGAAGCCCGGTTCGAGTCTGCCTTTGATCTTTTCCTGAAATGCGGCATAAGCGGGAAGTTCGGTAAACATTTTCAACGCGTCCGAGCGATCGAGGATTTGCTTCGGCATCCAGCCGCCGGTCGGTTTTCCATTGATGTCCTGCCGTGTAATAACAGCGTAGAAACCGAGAAGCGGATTCGCCGACTCAACCGGCGCGTCCGATCCGCCGGGAACGATCGCTCCGCCGTCCCATACCGATTTAGGTGCATATGCGCCTCTGACGCGTTTTGCGCCCAGACGCGCAGCCGCCCACGGCATGTCGGATGTGGCGTGTGTCGGCTGCATCGAAGCGATGATGCCGAGTTTTCCGAATCGCGGAATGTCAGACGGCGCGAGAACCTGCGCATGTTCGATGCGCCAGCGATATTTGGCGGTGTTCTCACCGAGGATTTTTTCGTAAACGTTTAAAACCAGCCGGTTTGCCGAGTCGCCGATGGCGTGCGTCGCGACCTGATAGCCGGTTGCTTTGGCGGTTTCGGCAATTTCATTCAAGTCTTTTTCAGGAATTGTCAGTAATCCGACATTCTCCGGATCGTCTGAATACGGTTCGAACAGATAAGCGCCGCGCGATCCGAGTGCGCCGTCGGCAAAAAGTTTAATCGCCCGAATTGTGAGAAACGGGTTGTTATCGGTAGCGACCGGTTTGTGCTTTTTCATAAAATTGATGATGTCGCCGCCGTATGCCATGGCGTAAACGCGGATGGGAAGACGCCCGGCTCGTTCCAGTTTTTTATAAATCGAAAGTGTCGTCTCATCGGCGCCCGCATCGTGAACTTCCGTCAAACCGAGCGACGCAAAATGTTCGAGCGCGGCGAGAAGATATTTCGTTCGCTGTTTGGGCGAGTCTGGCGGAAATTGCTTCCAGACGAGATTCATGGCGTTGTCAATCAAAACGCCGGTCGGATTTCCCGCGTTATCTTTCAGGATTTTTCCGCCTTCGGGATCGGGTGTTTCTTTCGTGATTCCGGCAAGCGCCAGCGCTTTTGCGTTGACCCACAAAGCATGCCCGTCGATGCGTTCCAGCGCGATAGGACGTTCGTCGGCCGATGCGTCCAAATCCGAATGATTTGGAAAAGCCGTCGTACTCCAATCGTTTTGATCCCAGCCGCTTCCCTGAATCCAATATAAATCCGGATTTTTCACTAAAAAATCTTTCAATCGCTGTTGAACGTCCTGGATGGAAATCGTTCCGACAAGATTCAGGTTCAGCAGGTTTTTTCCGACACCTTCGACGTGCAGATGCGCATCTGAAAAGCCGGGATAAAGAAAAGCGCCTTTCAGGTCGATGATCTCGGTCTTTTTCCCGCAAATCGGAACGAGATCGGCTTGATCGCCGACTTTAACGATTTTCCATTTTGTAACGGCGACGGCATCGCCGGATAATTGACTTCCGTCTGCATCGATGATCGTGCCGTTGACGAATATCTTGTCGGCAAATTTCGATTCACAGCGATTCATGATGAAAAGTCCTAAAATGACAATGGTTGTTAAAATTCGGTTCATTTTTCATTACCTTTCCGGATGGTTGTATGGCAGGAAAGTTTAAAAACAGTGATAAAAAGTGTGATGCATTCATATCGCCGATAAATCTACGGAATTAGGAATAGCAATGACAATCAGAAAAAATTCGTTAATTTTACGCGGTTTTTATGGAGTTAAAAGTAAGGAAAAATTGTGGCTGAAAGTGTAACGAAACGAAGCGAAGATTATTCAAAATGGTACACGGATGTCGTCCAGATGGCCGAGTTGGCGGATTACGGTCCGGTCAAGGGCACGATGGTCATTCGTCCGTACGGATATGCGATCTGGGAAAGCATCCGCAATATTTGCGACCGGATGTTTAAGGAAACCGGGCACGTGAATGCCTATTTTCCGTTGTTCATCCCGGAAAGTTTTATGAAAAAAGAGGCAGAGCACGTCGAGGGATTTGCGCCCGAATGCGCCGTCGTGACGATTGGCGGCGGGAAGCAACTCGAAGAGCCGCTTTATGTCCGACCGACATCAGAAACGATCATCTGGTCGATGTATAAAAAATGGATCAAATCCTACCGTGATCTGCCGTTGCTGATCAATCAGTGGGCGAACATCGTTCGGTGGGAAATGCGTACGCGACTTTTCCTGCGCACGACGGAGTTCCTCTGGCAGGAAGGTCATACGGCTCACGCAACGGCCGAAGAAGCGGAAGCCGAAGCGATGAAAATGCTGGAAGTTTATCGCATTCTTGCGGAAGATTATCTTGCCATGCCGGTTTATGTCGGCAGAAAATCAGATTCGGAGAAATTCGCAGGCGCTGTTCGCACATATGCCATCGAAGCGATGATGGGCGATAAAAAAGCGCTCCAGTCCGGAACATCGCATTTTCTCGGGCAGAATTTCGCGAAAGCGTTCGACGTGACTTTTTTGAACAAAGAGAACAAACTGGAATATGTCTGGGCGTCGAGTTGGGGCGTCAGCACGCGGCTCATCGGCGGCGTCATCATGTGTCACGGCGATGACAAAGGTTTAATCCTTCCTCCGAAGATCGCGCCGCATCAGGTGGTCGTCATTCCGATCTGGAAAAGCGATGAAGAAAAGTCGCTTGTTAAAGGGAAATTGGAATCGCTCGGCGCCGAACTCAAGGCGAAGAACATCCGCTATTTTATCGACGACAATGAGCAGGCAACGCCGGGCTGGAAATTCAATCAATGGGAAATGAAAGGCGTGCCGGTCAGAGTAGAAATTGGCCCAAAAGACGTTCAAAAAAATCAGATCGTCGTCGTCCGGCGTGACATTAAAGACAAGCAATTCATTCCGATGGACAATGCCGGAGACGTAATTGTAACCCTTTTGGAAACGATCCAGAAGGATTTGTTCAATCGCGCGCTGGAATTTAGAAATCAAAATACTTTTCCCGTCTCGAATTATGAAGAGTTCAAGAAGATCATCGACGACGGCGGATTTGTCAAAGCGTTCTGGGCGGGAAGCGCCGCGGATGAAGTGAAGATCAAGGAAGACACGAAAGCGACGATCCGCTGTATTCCGTTGAATCAGACCGAAAAAGGCGTCTGTTTCTTTACCGGAAAACCGTCGGACACGATCGCCATCTTTGCGCGGGCATACTAAAGACTAAAACCGCGGAGTAAGCCGAGAACCCAGCGGTTGAGAATCCAGAAGTGCCCGGATTTTTTCGTGTCGGAAAATAGCGGTTAGTGCATTAAAACATTTTTGTGTGCTCTCGGTGTTCTCAGCGGTTAATATCCCGCATAAAACTCTCTTTCATCTTTCATCTTTTCTCATTAATCTTTCCCCGTTATGAATCTCGTTCACACACCGGCATTGATACTCAGGACGATTCCCTTTCAGGAGACGAGCGTCATCGTGCGCCTTTTTACAAAAGAGCAGGGAAAAGTTGCGGTGATCGCTAAAGGCGGCCGGCGGCTGAAAAGCCCGTTCCGCGGCTATCTCGAACCGTTGAATTACGTCGATGTTATTTATTACACCAAACCAACGCGGGAGATTCAACTTCTCAGCAAGATCGAATCCATCGAATTCTTTTTCAGGAATGATCGGGGAATCGAACAGCTCGCCTATGCGTCGGCTATCGTCGAGTGTATTGACAAATCGATTCGCGATCAACACAAAGATGACGCGATCTTTCAACTAACCGTTAATTCGCTTCGGTTCATCGACGAAAATCCGGATCTCTCGCGGGAAACGTTTTTCACTTTTCTGTTCAATCTGACCGACTCGCTCGGTTACAAAATGAATCTTGACGAATGTTCCATCTGCGGAAAACCGCTGACCCGCGCCGGATATGATGTGAGTTCCGGAAGCCTGATTTGTCCGGAGTGTCGAAACTTTTCCAACAATGTCATTTCGATTGAACCGGAAGCGATGAAATTTTTAAAGGCGATCGCGTTTGGCGGCTCTGGTAATCAGTTGCAGCCGTTGCCGGATGAAAAATGTGCCGACGGGCTGACGAACATTCTTATATCCTATCTCTCGTTTCATCTGGATTATCCGTTGCGCCTGAAGAGCCTCGACATGGTCGGAAACAAATGATAAAAAATTACTAGCCGAGATTAATATGACACCATTTCAATACCGATTTCAATCCCGCCCCAATCTGAATTTTGTGCGACCGCGACTTTTTCGCGGTGCCATTCGAGAGATCATCATCATTAATCTCATCGTCTATTTGTCGATGGTTCTCTTTCGCGCGGACGATTTCTTCGTGCGATATTTTGGGCTCGTTCCCACCGACGTCTGGCAAAAAGGTTACATCTGGCAGTTGTTCACCTACATGTTCGTTCATGCAAATTTCAGTCATGTTTTCTGGAATATGTTCGTTCTATGGATGTTCGGGATGGAAATTGAAAATTACTGGGGCAAGAAACAGTTTTACCGGTTCTATTTCCTGACCGGTGTCGGGAGCGGTATCATTACGTTATTATTTAGCCTCCATTCATCCATTCCGGTCGTTGGCGCGAGCGGAGCGATTTACGGTATATTGGCGGCATTCGCGTTGCTTTTTCCGGAAAGGAAAATCTACTTCTATTTCCTGATCCCGATCAAAGCCAAATACTTTGTTCTCATCATGGGCATTATCACATTTTTCTCGACATTTGGAGCGGGAACCGGGATCAGCCATTTAACGCATCTCGGCGGACTTGTCATCGGATTTATTTATCTGAAACGGTCTGAAATTCTCTGGCGAATGAGAAGAAATTTGCCGCGTATCCGTATCCGGAATCCGTTCAAGAAATGGTTTAGTGAAAAGCAAAAACATACCAAAACGGAAAAGCCGGAATTTCATTATGACACGGATGAAACATTACGGGAGGAAGTTGATAGGATTCTCGATCAGATCAACGAACGTGGATACGACAACCTGAGCGAAGACGAAAAAAGAACGCTTTTTCTCGCAAGTCAGTATTTTGCCAAGCGGGAAAAACGGAAAAACTAAAAAAATACACTACAAAGAAAACGGAAATCACAGAGATAATTAGAATCGAATTCCTGATATACGGGAAGTGGATAACTTTTAACGCGAATCGAAGATCACGCTTCGTGAAACCCGGAACCCTGAACGCGGAACTCGTGCTTTACCGGCGATAATTCTCTAAAGTTTTCAGAACATAATCAATATCCGCCACCGTGTGATCGGCGCAGACCTGAAAGCGTATCTCTTCATCACCTTTCGGGACGACCGGATAATTCAAGCCGGTGGCAAGAACACCGTTTTCCGTCAGATGGCGGACAAGATCGGCAGTTTTCTGCGTATCTCTGACCAAAAGCGGGACAACCGGATGCGCGCCGTCGAGCGTTTCATAACCGAGCGTTCTCAATCCGTTCCGGAATTTCGCGGTCATTTCAGCAAGATGAGCGAGAAGTTTTCCGCCTTCGGGACTTTCGAGAATTTCGAGGGCTTTGTGTGCCGCGCGCGCTTCTGAAACAGTGATCGGATTCGAATAAATGTACATCGGCGCGGTCTCGCGTAGATAATTGATGACCGATGCGGATGAAACGACATAGCCGCCGTTGACGCCAAATGCCTTTCCGAGCGTGCCGATCAGAACGTCAACCTTCGTGCTGACGAATTCCTCGGTGCCGCGCCCGGTTTTTCCGAATGCGCCGACGCCATGAGAATCATCGACAATGCTGATGATACCTTCCGGGAAAGACGAATCATACTTTCTACAAATTTCCACAAGTTTGTTCAGTGGCGCGTTATCGCCGCGCATGCTGAAAATCCCGTCGGTGATGATGAGCGCGCGTTTGCCTTTGCCAAGGTTTTCGCGAATCTTGGCTTCAAGGTCGGGCATGTCGTTGTGTTTGTAAATGCTTTTCTCGGCGGGACGCGAAAGTCTTGTAGCGTTGATGATACAGTTGTGGTTGAGTTCGTCGCTGATCAGAACGGTTTCCGGTGTCGTCAGCGGGACGATGACGCCCATGCTGGTCACGTAAGCGGAACTAAAAATCATCGCGGCTTCGCGTCCGTGAAAAGCGGCGAGTTTTTTTTCCAGATCGATATGTGCCAGATGGGTTCCGCTGATGAAGCGAACTGCGCCGGGACCGACGCCGAATTCTTTTGCGCCATTTTCTTCTGCGGCGATCATGTCGTCACGGAGTGTAAGTCCGAGGTAGGAATTCGAATTCATCTTGATGAACGGTTTGTCGTCGAAACCTTCTAAAAAGTAGCGCGGGCCGTTTTCGCCTTCGGCGCGTTTGATGCGGACAATAACTTTTTCTGCGCCTTTCGCGCGGCCAGTTTCTTTTAAATTTTTCAGGTTGTCGTTTAAAACCGATGTCAGTTGATTCAATGGCATTTTATGCTCCGTTTATTCATGATCTAATAGGTTGTTCACGTTTAGTTTTTTGGAGAGTTTTTCCAGCATGTCGGCAGCCATTTCCGGCAGTTTGAATGTCGGTTTCCATCCCCATTCTTCGCGGGCGGCGGAATCGTCCAATGAGTTCGGCCATGAATCGGCAATAGCCTGACGGATCGGATCGATCCGGTAATTCATCTCAAATTCGGGAATGTGTTTTCTTATCTCGGCGGAAATGACCTCGGGCGCTATGCTCATGGATGTGACGTTGAAGGCGTTCCGGTGTTTCAATCGGTCGGGATTCGCTTCCATCAACCGGATCGCGGCGTCGATCGCATCCGGCATGTACATCATATCGAGGTAAGTGCCTTCTTTGAGGAAACAGGTGTACTTTTGGGAGCGGATCGCTTCATAGAAGATTTCGACGGCGTAGTCGGTCGTTCCGCCGCCGGGAAGCGTTTTATAGGAGATGAGCCCCGGATAACGGACGCCCCGCGTATCCACGCCGAAACGTTTGAAATAGTAATCGCAGAGCAATTCACCGGCGACTTTTGTAACGCCGTACATCGTGCTCGGGCGTTGGATTGTTTCCTGCGGCGTTCGGTCGTGCGGTGCCGAAATTCCAAAAGCGCCGATACTGCTGGGCGTGAAAACCGAGCAGTGAAATTCGCGGGCGACTTCGAGGATGTAATACAACCCGTTCATGTTGACATTCCACGCGATTTGCGGTTTGGTTTCGGCGACCGCGGAAAGGAGTGCGGCGAGATGATAAATAGTGCCGACGTTATGCTTTTGGACGATTTCAGCGACGCCTTTGGGATTCGTCACGTCGAGCGGGATGAACAGGCAATCGACGATTTCATCGGTTTCTTTTTTGGGACGGACATCTGAAGCGATGACGTTCTCTTGGCCGTATCGTTCGCAGAGCGCCGAGGCGAGTTCGGTGCCAATTTGTCCCAGCGCGCCGGTGATGAGAATTTTATTCATGGAAAGGTCCTGTTTATTTTTAAAGTTCAAATATCATGATCGCTGGAAATTTACAAAAATCGAGCCAGTAATAACCGGGATTTTTCCTTTCCCGATAGACAACGTGAAGGTTATATTAACGGCGGTTCTATTGTTTTGAAAACTGGAGGAAAAATGACTGCGCCGCGTGGATTGGATGTGGAAATGCGCGAAATGATTTTGGAAACGATCAGGTCGCTGAAAAAAGAATTACTGACCCGCGATAAAATTCTCGAACTCGACGATAAGAGCGAATTCCCGCTGGAAATTATCCGGGAATTGCTGAGCGAACGCGTCGGCCTTCAGATGGTCTTTATTCCGGAGGAATTCGGCGGTCTGGGCGGCGGCGCGGTGGACACTTATCATGTCTCCGTCGAACTAGCTAAAATCTGCCTGGGCGTTTCCACCGCTTTCCTGGCGATCCACCTCGGCGCCGAGCCGATTCTGCTCTTCGGCACTGAAGAACAAAAGCAAAAATGGCTTGGTAAAATCATCAACGAAGCCGCGCTGGTAGCCTATGCGGTGACCGAAGCCGATGCCGGCAGTAACCTGGAGGCAATCAAGACCAAAGCCGAACCGGTGACCGACGCATCCGGAAAAATCGTCGCTTATCGTTTGAACGGCAGCAAACAATTCATATCCAACGGTGGTTACGCCGATTTTCTCACCCTGCTGGCCAAAACTCCGGAAGGCGCGTCTTTCTTCATCATCGACGGCAACACGGAAGGTCTGACGCGCGGAAAACCGGAGCACAAACACGGCATCCGCGCCGCGAACACGTCACCGCTACTGCTGGAAAATGTGCTCGTGCCGGCCGAGAATATCGTCGGTGGAATTCCCGGAGTCGGTTTGAAGCAGGCCAATGATGTGTTTTCATACACTCGCCTGATGGTAGCGGCTTTCGGACTCGGAGCCGGTTTGTCGGCCATGGAAAAAGCCGTCAAATTTGCCAGAGAGCGCGTCCAGTTCGGAACCCCGCTAATCGAAAAGCAGGGCTACGCTCACAAATTACTCGTTCCGCATATCGTCCGTCTAAGCGCCGCGCAGGCTTACATCGAGGCTATTGCCAGTCGCGTCGATTCCGGCGGCACCGATATTCTGGTGGAAGGTTCGATCGCGAAGTATTTTGCCACGGAAACAGGCAACACCGCCGCAGAAGCCGCGATTCAGGCGCTCGGCGGCTACGGCTACATGCACGATTACGAAGTCGAGAAGATCAAACGCGATGTGCGTATCACGACCATTTACGAAGGTACCAGCGAAATCCAGCAGAATATCATTTACCTGTACCGCTGGCGGACGACGATCAAAACCAAAGGCGAATTCTATCGCGGTCTGGCGAATGAAATGCGCTCGCTG
>JAQUKI010000102.1 GCA_028719225.1 Fidelibacterota bacterium
AATAACTCGCCATCCCAGCTTTGGGTGGTTGCTACGAGTTCCTTGACGACTTTATGCGTGGCGGTCGTCGCTTCCTGACTGATTCCGATGATGGGGAGCAGGAGAATAATAACGAAAAGTATTGCGAGGATTCGAGTGGTTTGTTTTATCATGAAATTTCCTTCTTTCTTGTTTTGTTGTTAAAAGGCTGTTTGAACTACAATTTCACCGTTCAGTATTTTCTCTTCGGTTGCGTCCACCAGCGCTTTTACTGCCGATGGCGTGATCGCTTCGTAATACTTATTGCGGGCAATTCCGATCCCGCCTTCTGCAATACCCAGCGAATCGATCTGCCCGTAAGTCAGGTTTCCTTCCAAATGTAGTTTGATGGCGCGATACAGGGAGTTGTCGATATTCTTCATCATCGAAGTCAGAATATGGGCGGCCTGAGCGGGATCGGTACTTTCGATGGCGAGCGCCTGATCGGAATCAACCCCCAGCGCGAAATGCGTATCTTCAACCGCCGCCTCAAAAACGCCTTCTCCGGTGCCGCCGGCAATCTGAAATATGATGTCGGCTCCTTGATTATATTGCGTCAGCGCAATCTGTTTTCCTAACGTTGGATTGCTCCAGCCGTCGGCAAACGACCGGATGATCTGAATGTTCGGATTGGTATCTTTGGCTCCCTGTTCGTAACCTAAGATAAAGTCAAGGATGACCGGGATTTCCTGCGCTCCGATACAACCGATGATCGCCTGAGAATTAATGCCATCGATTTTCTGGGTGGTCATAGCCGCGGCGTAAACTCCGGCTAAATAAGAACCCTCATTTTGTTTGTAAACGATTGAATAGACGTTTTCACAATCGTAAGTGTCGTAATCTACCGGCGCATCAAAAATAATGAACTTCTTGTCGGGGTGCCGGGGCGCGACCTGTTGCAGAAAGGTATTCATCTGATATGAACCCGCGATGAGAATATCGTAATCTTCGTCATTAGCCGCGTCAGTAAGAGCGGCTTCCCATTGAGTGTCATCCGGTCCGGCTTCGATGGTTTTACTTTCGATACCCAATTCATCCTCGGCTTTATCCAAGCCGCGTTGAGCTGAGTCGAAAAATGATTGATCGCCCAGCACGCCATGAACAAAGAAAACCACTTTGAGCGGTTTTTCATCGGATTTATTATCACAGGAGGTCATCGGACAGATCGTCAGTAGAGTGATTACAAAGAGTAACAATCTATGTTTCACATTATTGATTCCTATTAAGATTTCTTTGTTCATGACAACAGGATTTTACTCATTCCGGTTTCCATTGTCAAGAACGGAAATTGCGGGTAATAGGAAGACTGAATCGATTAAGTAGATCAGTTAGAAGAAAGTGATGAGACTAATAGAAGACAGATGACACTGATGGAATGGATATTCGCGGCAATACTTTTCCCTCCCGACTGTCCGCCGGTTAGTGAACAATCAGGAGGGAATTCTAACATTATGAGAGGAAGCTAATTAGCGAGCTAAATGAACCGCTCCAATTGCAAATTGATATTCTTCGTTTTACCGAAATGCTCGATCAAAACCGAAACTCTGCTACCCGTTTTTCCAAAAGTCTGTTCAAATTCATCCATGGAAAGTTGTGAGGACGGCCAACTATTGATCATGATTATTTTATCGCCCGGTTTAATTTCTGCTTTATCGGCTGGCGAACCGGGAACTACATGGTTAACGACCATATTTTTATCCACGGTTCGTTCGATCTGAAATCCCGCCAGGTTGAATTCAAAAGGCTCATTGTATAATTCATTCTTCTTAAAATAGATCCGGTTTCCGGGAATATCAAACGTCACATTGAACCGGCGAAGGATCTGGTTGCCAAGATTCCCTTCCTTTTCAAAAGACGGCGGCGTGCCGGCGGTTCCATCGTTGAATGAAGCCAGAACGTTATTCATTTGGCAATCACCGAATTTCAGGCTCTTAATCCGCCCCATTTTACATTCCATTTTTCCGGTCAATCCCCGCGTGAAATAAGAGATCGTTTTATCCGGCAAGACAAGATTGCTGTTATTTACCGTGTTCAGCATAAGTGTGCTCCGGTTTCCGGTATCGACGACGAATTCGCCCGGAATTTCCGACCCGTTTTCTAATTGTAGGTCAGCCTTTAGAAAAATTCGGTTTTCTCGAACCTCTACCGGCACACCCAGTCCCGCCTTAGCGAAATTTACATTTCCCGGCTTACTGATTATAATAACCTGCCTCTCGTAATTGACGGCTACGATAAAGTGAGCAAAGAAAGAAGAACCGATGATTCCATCCTGTCCTTCAAATTGCTGGCTTCGGACCGGATCGCGAGGAATCACGGCGATCATCTGGTTGGTCAGTGTCAGTTTAGGAACCTTGAGCGTGGCTCCCATACTCACATCCGCAAGGACTGACGAGCCATCCACTCCGCATACAGGCATTTTAGATGAATAACTTAATTTGAGTAAATCTACTTTGTCACTTCCGAAAAGAATGGCTCCGTCAAACGGCATTCCGCTATCAAGGACAAGGTTCATCTTAGTGCCGTTCAACTCCACCTGAACGATAATCAGATTATTGATTAGTTTGAACGGGATTGTAGTACTTGTCAACTTGCGGGCAAATTCATAACCACCCGCCGGCATTTTCATCCTGACCGGCGTGTTTTCCTGCGCGAAAAGTACGGTTGTCGCTAAAGTAGCCATTAACATAAAGGGAAGAAAGATTCTTGTTTTCATCGTGTCCATTCCTTTTTTTTCAAGTTTTGTAGTTTCAAATCTTCAATGTGCAAACGTTAGACTGAGATAATTTGAAAAAAGTTGTACGTCATTTCATTAGTTTTTAAAGAATTCTGAGTGAATTGCGGCGTATCTTCCTCATTGAACATTTGCCCACGAAAACCTATGTATTATTAGCACAAATCTGTGCCATCCGCGGTAAAAATCCTGCCAACGGCTAACTGTGGTTAAATTTCTTTACGGTTTTAGACGTTAAACCAGTAGGTAGCTTTCACCATGAAAATATTATTCGGTTTGGTTCTTCCGATACGGCTGAAGGAACGATTCAGATTAAAGTCCGGGCGGTCGTCGTCGTCAAAGCGATTGTGCGTCCAGACTAAATAAACCGTCGATCCGCGCGCAAATTCCCAGCGCAGAACCGCGCTGGAGCGGAAACTGTAGACATTGAAATCGGGATTGTCGAAAGTGTATGAATTAGCAGACCCGCTGTTGCCGTCCGGGTCAACCGTCAGTTCGTTCGCAGACACATTTTCTGTGATGGTCGAGCCGCCTTTACCATAAACCGAAAACTCGTAACTTTTTGGCCGCGCCAGTTCCTTGAAGTTATAATAATCACCGGCTGCCATCAGCGGCTGAGCGTAAAGCTGCAGGGAGAGCCGTGGTGTGAAAGTCCAATCTAAACGCAGGCTGGCCGACAAGGTGGTTTGATCCATTTCAGCAAAAACGTAACGCTTGCCATAGGTTGCCGTCGCATAAATGTCGTCGTAATCATCGACCCAATGGGCATAGCTGTGGTTCAGGGATAATTCCGGTTCGATTTCGAAAGAAAGATTGTCGGCGATCTTCCACTCCAGCGGAATTTCAAGATAGCGATCGACCGAACCGGTGTCGCTGCCGCTGGTTTCAAAATAAAGGCCGTAAATGAATTTTTTACGGGAATCGGATGAAAAATTAATATAGCCCCAGACGCCGGTCGGCGAAATCGTCAACGGCCCGCCGCGGGTCAGACGGTTATCGTAGGTTTCAAAAAAGTAGCCATTGCCCCAGTTAATGCTGTAATAGTTCAAAAACTGGTAATAACCGAAATTCATAATACTGTTGCTGAGAGTATGACCGACACAGTCGAGAGTGCGGGCTAAGGCAAATTCAATATCGAAATAGCGGTAGGTTTTGGTGGGTTCTGTCCATTTATAACCACTGCCGATATGGTAGTTAATTACGTCGCTGCTAGACGAATACCCTAGATCATTGACATCGAATCCCGGGCTGATCACGCCAAGAGCCGCGTTACAAATCAACCGACCCTTTTGTTTGTTTAGATTGATGCGAGTGGCATAACCGGTCAGGCTTGTGGCCGAACTATCGACCTCAAAATGGTCAGCATTAGGTTGTTGAAAATAATGACGTGAATTGGTCTGAATATTCGTGATGCACGTTTGTGTTCCGGAAATATTTGACAAACCGCCCCAACCGGCGATGACCCAGGTTTTACCGGTATCCAGAAAACTCCAGCCATCCAATCCTACCACTAAAGCTTCCTCATTTAGATTATCGGACAGACTTTGATCGTCAAAAAAACGTTTGGTCAGAGTCGTTAGGATGCCCAATCCATGTTGCCCTTCCTTGAATTCTTTCTGGGTGCGTAAAACTGAATAATTAGTCAACGGCTGGGCTTCAACCTTGGAATTCTCACCATCCAAACTCACTTTTGCAAATTCTCGGGCGGTTGTGGCATTCAGTAAACCGACATTCCAATTACCGCCAATCTTACCGGTCAATTTACCCGCGCTGATAATCCGGGAGCCTTCCGGAACATCAGCGTAATCATAATCCGACAGATCAGCCTGCGGCGCCCGGCCGATTCGGCGGCTGTATAACAAATTCGGCGATGAAAAATTAATATTCCAGTAGTTAGTAGATCCGCCCTGACCGAAGTTGAATGTCTTCGAACCTTCGATAAAGAAAGGCCGTTTCTCGTCATAATAGGTTTCCACATCGGACAGATTGATCACAGCGGGATCGACCTCCACCTGACCGAAATCAGGGTTGATCGTTCCGTCAAAAGTTAAATTATTTCCAACACCAACCTTGAAATCTGCCCCAACGCCCCCTAAAAAACGCGACCCGTCGTTGAAAGGATCATCCGGGTCAACCGCCAGATATTCGGCTTTACTCCTGACGTAGGGTAAGATTTCCATTTTACGCTCGGCATCGATATTTTCGATCCCAACCAGATCGACGAACCGCGAGACCAATCCGGACTCGTTGCGTGGTGTGATAGCGATAAAGTCCTCTTCGTTTTTACGATGGATCTTTCGATAGAGATTGATCCCCCAAGTATAAGATTCGCTTTTTTTAAAACGCAATTGTGAAAAAGGGATGCGCATTTCAAGAGACCAGCCCTGCTTATCACATTTAACAGCGCTTTCCCATACGCCGTCCCACGAGTCGTCCTGCCATGTATCATTGTAAAAAGTGCCGTCGTAGATCGCACCAGCGGCCGAAAGTCCGAAATAATAACCACTGCGTTTGTCATTGTATGGATCCAAACCAAGCAGAAAACAATCGGAGTTCATATCCGAATCGCGCCGTTCGAGTCGCGCCATGATCGAATCCGGAACTGAATCAAAAAGCCGGGCGCCTACATACAATGCATTAGCGTCATAGACGATTCGATTATCGGATGGTTGGCTGGGTTGAGCGCCCTCATTCGGTTCATCCTGGATCAGTGTTGGCGCCGGGATGGCCTTTTGCCAGATATCTTCATTTAAAACACCGTCAATGCGAATTGGTGCGTCCGTCCAATTGGCCTGTATTTGAACGGCACCATTCGCTTCTATAACCGGCAACACGACACAAAATATTAATGTAAAAATCGTTTTAAAACTCTTCACCACTAACTCCCTGATGTTTTTAAAAAAGCTGTGCCCTATTGACTGGAAGAATGACTGATTAGTTGTCCCGGCCGGTCAGATTATTTTCGTAATAAAAAGGAATTCTCGGTCTGTTTATTAAATATTCTCGGTAACAATTCATCGCGATAAATTAAAGTATCAGGTAATTCTGTTCAAATAATTTCCGCCTTTAGAATATACCTTCACGGGCAGAATCAGGTTCATAATTGTACAAATAATATTAGGAAGAATTAACACTGTTAATTATATTACCGCTGTTAAATTTATCAAAGAGAGTTTATTATGATCAAAAAGGAAATACAGGAAAAGAGAATCCGCGGATACTTCATCGATGCCACCAAAACTCTGCTGAAAGGAGAAGGGCTAAAGAGCATTAGCGTTAGAAATATAGCCGATCGGGCGGGTTATTCATACGCCACGCTTTACAATCACTTTAACGACATCAAGGATTTGATCTTTGTCTGCGTCAATGATTTTCAGGCGGAATGTGCCGAATTTATCCGGAATGAAACGGCCGCCAGCCCGCGCGGAATTGAAAAAATCAGGGCGATTATCAACGCCTATGTGAAATATTTCGTACAGTACCCGGGTATTTTCGATCTATTTTTTCTGGAAAAAATCTCGGACATTACCAACAAACAATCCACCGTTGAAATGATCTATTACCTGACCGATCGCCTATGTTCCGAGGAATGGACTTATTGTATCGATGAAAAAATCGTGTCGGCAGGAGAAGCCGAAACATTAAAGGCGGAAATCAGAAATGTCATCGCCGGTTTGTTGTTATTTTATATCAACCGCGGATACCCGGAAAATTATCAGGAATTCATTAATCTTACCCAAAACCAAATAAATCATATTTTAGATCGCTGAGACTGTCAGAGCGGGACATCTAAAGTTGTCAAGTAACTCATTAGAACTGTTATTGGATGCTCCATTCAAAGGACTGGCAAGCAAAAGGAAATATTTTTAAACTAATTAGAATAAAAATCGATTGGGAGAAAACCGTTTCTCCTTCAACTATAAAAAGGCTACCTGCGAACAGGAAAACGATATAAATATCATTAGCCTATTAGAAAGTACAGCATGTCATTCGATAAATTAAACATCATAGAGCCGATTCAAAAGGCCCTGCAAGTTGAGGGTTACACAATTCCCACTCCAATTCAAAAGCAAGCGATACCGATAATTCTCGAGGGAAAAGATGTCCTCGGTTCGGCCCAAACCGGCACCGGAAAAACAGCAGCATTTGCGATTCCAATCATCCAACTGCTTACCCAAAATCCGGATTATAACAGAGGCCGACGGAAGATCCGAACGTTGATCGTAACACCGACCCGCGAACTGGCAATCCAGATTGGAGATAGTTTTGCCGCTTATGGTAAGTTCACCGATCTGCGTTATGTGGTCATTTACGGCGGAGTCAAGCAACTCCAGCAAACAAACGCTTTGCAAAAAGGTATGGATGTTCTGGTCGCTACGCCCGGACGACTACTCGATTTAATGGATCAGGGATACATTAATCTCCAAAATATACAATTTTTTGTTCTGGATGAAGCCGACCGAATGCTCGATATGGGTTTCATTCACGACGTCCGGAAAATAATTGCCGTTCTGCCAGCCAGACGACAATCGCTTTTCTTTTCCGCTACCATGCCTGCGGAAGTGATCGAACTGGCTCGAAAAATTTTAAACAAACCGACCAAAGTCGCGATTGCGCCGGTGGCGATAACCACAGAAGCAATACGGCAATCCGTTTATTATGTTGATAAAGACCGGAAAAAAGACATACTTTTGCACATCTTAAAAGACCCGACGCTTGAAACAGCCCTGATTTTTACCCGCACGAAGTATGGGGCAGACAAGTTGGCAAAATTTCTGAATACCAATGGGATCAAATCGGATGCGATTCATGGCAATAAGACCCAAACTGCCCGCCAGCATGCCCTGGCTAACTTCAAGCGGCGTGCCTCCCGGGTTCTGGTGGCTTCCGATATTGCCTCGCGCGGCCTGGATATTGATGAATTGTCCTGCGTCGTGAACTTTGATATTCCCGATATTCCGGATACTTATGTGCACCGTATCGGGCGAACCGGCCGGGCCGGCGCGACGGGCAGAGCTATCTCATTCTGTGCTCCGGAAGAAAAAGTCAATTTAAAAAGAATTGAGAAACTATTACCGTCACCCATTCCGGTCGTCAGAGACCATCCTTTTCTGGCGAATCTTCGGATTTCCGGCGTGAAAGCATCAGCCGAAAAGGAACAATCGTCGCTAAAACCACGAACATCCATCTTTCGCAAAAGATGGGCTGATTAGGGTTGATTATTGTGATTGTGTTTTCTTTTCGTATTAAAAATTCTCCGGGTTCTATACCCAGCTAATAGCGGTGACTATGTCCTGTGGATAGTCTTTTCCATTTTACCTTGTCTTGGCCTGTCTGACTGCCTTCTGCCATCCGTCGATCAGCCGGTCGCGTTGGGAATCGCGCATTTCGGGAGAAAAAATTCTATCGCATTGTTTGGCGGAGATCAGATCGGCACTGCTTGCCCAGAAGCCTGATTTGAGACCAGCAAGGAATGCTGCGCCGAGCGAAGTCGATTCGATATTCTCGGGGCGGCAAACCGGACAACCACTTATGTCAGACTGAAATTGCATCAGGAAATTATTCGCCACCGCGCCACCATCTACGAAGAGTTTGGCGATCGATGTTCCAGTTTCCTCTTGCATGGTTTTCAGGACATCCTGAGTTTGGTAGGCCATGGATTCCAAGGCCGCGCGGATGATATGGTTACGGTTCGCGCCGCGCGTCAGCCCGACCAAAACACCTCTGGCTTCCATATCCCAGTGCGGCGCTCCCAGACCGACGAATGCGGGTACGAGATAAACGCCACCATTATCGGGAACAGAAAAAGCCGCGGATTCACTGTCGGAGGCTTTGTCGATGAGATGCAATTCATCGCGCAACCACTGAATCGCCGCACCGCCGATGAATATCGAACCTTCCAGTGCGTAGCAGGGTTCGCCGGAATCGCCGATTGCCAGTGTCGTCAGCAATCCTTTATGAGACGCAATGTAACGGTCGCCGGTGTTCATCATGATAAAACAGCCGGTTCCGTAAGTGTTTTTCACCTCGCCTTTTTTAACACAGATCTGGCCGAAGAGCGCGGCCTGCTGATCGCCCGCAACGCCGGAAATCGGAACACCTTCGATAGCGGGAATCGCCTCGACGACACCGAAATCATCGATCGCGTTTTTCACAGTCGGCAGAATATTCATGGGAATAGACAGCAGGTGACAGAGTTCCTCGTCCCAGCATTTTTTACGGATGTTGTAGATCAGGGTTCGCGAGGCGTTCGTAAAATCGGTCGCATGAACTTTTCCGTTCGTCAGTTTCCAGATCAGCCATGAATCGATTGTTCCGAATAGCAGTTCCTGCGGGTCGTCCGGCCCGTTTTCGAGAATCCATTTGATCTTCGTGCCGCTGAAATAGGCGTCGATCGGCAGACCGGTCTTCTCGCGGAAAAACGGTTCGAATGGTTTTAGACTCTGGCAAATATCCGTCGTCCGGCGACATTGCCAGACGATGGCATTATAGACGGGCAGACCGGTTTTTCGATTCCAGATGACAGTCGTTTCGCGCTGATTGGTAATGCCGAGCGCGAGAATTTCGCCGCGATGCCGTGTCGCGATGTCGCTGACGGTATCAACGACGGTTTGCCAGATTTCGAGCGGATCGTGTTCGACCCAGCCGGGTTTCGGATAGA
>JAQUKI010000103.1 GCA_028719225.1 Fidelibacterota bacterium
CTTTCTCAGGGCGAGAAAATAAGAACGGAAATGATTGCGGCGTGTCATGATTGCGGCACGCGGGAAACGTTACTGAAAGCCAACCGCATTCTGCTGGCAAATCTTGAACCTTCCGGAAAACAATATTCAGGTACAACTCTCATTCAGCCGGTTTTCATTCATCCGGACGCGGTCGTTCGCGAGTCTATCATCGGTCCGTATGTCAGCGTTGGCGCCGGCGCGGAATTGATCCGCTCGGTCGTAGCCGATTCTATCATCTCGGAAAAAGCCATTTTGCAGGATGCAAAATTGAATAATAGCCTCATCGGTGTGAACGCTGAGGTCAAGGGCGCCAGCGGTGTTTTTGATCTGGGCGACTTTTCCCGTCAGAATTTGAGTTGATTTTATAACCGCCGTTGATTAGTTTTATGAGATTTTTTAAAAAGGAGTTATATGAAGAAATATTTATTTACATCTGAATCCGTAACCGAAGGGCATCCCGATAAAATCTGCGATCAGGTTTCTGACGCGATCCTCGACGCACTTTTAGTAAAAGATCCTGACAGCCGCGTGGCCTGTGAAACGCTCACGACGACAGGTTTGGTCATGGTCGCCGGTGAAATATCCACGAAAATCTGGGTCGATATTCCTACAGTCGTTCGGCAAACACTCGAAAAAATCGGCTATACCGATCCGCATTTCGGACTGGATTGCCGGAGTTGCTCGGTTATCACAGCCATTCACGAACAGAGTGAAAATATCGCGCTCGGTGTGAACGAAACCGAAGAACACGAACAAGGCGCCGGAGATCAGGGCTTGATGTTCGGTTACGCGTGTGATGAAACGCCGGAACTGATGCCATTACCGATCAGCCTTGCCAATAAAATCACGATGCGCTTGGCCGAAGTTCGAAAAAAAGGCATCCTGAACTGGGTGCGCCCGGACGGAAAATCGCAGGTAACCGTTGAATACATCGACGGCAAACCTCAGCGCATTACCAGCGTCGTCGTGGCGGTTCATCACAATCCGGAAGTCTCGCATGAAAAGATCGTCGCCGACATCCGCAAGCATGTCATCCAGCCGGTTTGCCAGGGATATTTGACGACCGAAACAAAATATTACATCAACGCGACCGGTATTTTCATCGTCGGCGGACCGGAAGCGGACACCGGCGTGACCGGACGGAAGATCATCGTCGATACATACGGCGGAATGGGCCGCCATGGCGGCGGCGCATTTTCTGGAAAAGATCCATCGAAAGTCGACCGCTCGGCATCGTATATGGCGCGTTATGTTGCCAAGAATATTGTCGCTTCGGGATTGGCTTCCCGGTGCGAAGTTCAGCTGGCATACTCGATCGGCGTCGCCGATCCGGTTTCGGTGCGTGTCGATACGTTTGGAACCGGAAAAGTGGACGACGATGAAATGGCTATCGCGGTTCGGAAAGTATTTCCGCTCAAACCCGCAGAGATCATCAAGCATCTGAATTTGAAACGCCCGATTTACATGAAAACGGCGGCGTACGGTCACTTCGGTCGTGAAGACGAAGAATTCACATGGGAAAAGAAAGACAAGGCCGAAGAATTGAAAAGTTTTTTCAGAGGTAAAAAATGACCGGAAAAATAAAAAATATTCAACTTGCCGATTCGGGTCGCCTGAAAATCGAATGGGCGGAAGCACATATGCCCGTCATGATGGCGCTGAGAAAAAAATACGGTGAAACGAAACCGCTCGCCGGAATGCGGATCAGCGGCTGTCTGCACGTTACAAAAGAAACAGCGGTTTTAATCCGGACACTGATCGCCGCCGGAGCGCAGGTGGCATGGAGCGGTTGTAATCCGCTAAGCACGCAGGACGATGTTGCCGCGGCTCTTTATGCCGAAGGTGTTCCGATCTGGGCGTGGCACGGATTGACGACCGAAGAATTTTATTGGTGCATCGAGCAGACGTTGCTTCAAAAACCGACGATCACTCTCGATGACGGCGCTGACCTCGTTTTCACGATCCACAATAAACATCCCGAATTAGCCAAACAGGTTCTCGGCGGCTCGGAAGAAACGACTACCGGCGTGCATCGTCTCAGAGCGATGGGCGACGACCAAAAATTGCTTTATCCGATCGTCGCTGTTAACGACGCCGAAACGAAGTGGGATTTCGACAACGTGTATGGAACCGGTCAATCTTCCATTGACGGCATTATTCGCGCAACATCGATTTTGCTCGCTGGAAAGACGTTCGTCGTCGCCGGTTACGGACATTGCGGCAAAGGCGTCGCGATGCGGGCAAAAGGACTCGGCGCGGATGTCATCGCAACCGAAATTAAGCCGACCGCCGCGCTGAAGGCGATCCTCGAAGGCATTCGCATGATGCCGATGGATGAAGCGGCCAGGGTTGGCGATATTTTCATCACCGCAACCGGTATGAAGGATGTGATCGTCAAGCGGCATTTCGAGGTCATGAAAGACGGCGCGATCGTCTGCAACACAGGCCATTATGACTGTGAAGTTAATTTAAAAGAACTCGAAACGCTGACGGTTTCCAAGAAAGAAATTCGCCCGAATTGCGTTCAACATACGCTGAAAAACGGGAAACGTATTTTCGTTCTGGCTGAAGGGCGTCTGGTTAATCTCGCCGCCGCCGAAGGGCATCCGTCCGAGGTGATGGATATGTCGTTCGCCAATCAATTCATGGCGATGATGTTCGTCGCGAAAAACGGCGCCAATCTTGAAAAAAGAGTTTATGATATTACCGAGGAGCAGGATCAGGAAATCGCCGGTCTGAAATTGGAAACGATGAACGTCTCCATCGACAAACTGACCGACGAACAGGTTCGTTATCAGACGGCGTACAACGAAGGAACCTAAGCATTCCGGCTTCTCAGAAGGGAAATTCCCATAGGAATTGAGAAGTGAAAAAAGTCTTACTTTATCTGAGTATCCTCACTCTTTGCGGGATATGGCGGTGTGAGTTTGACTTTCCCACTTTACCGAAACTTCCGAAAAAATGGGATTCCAAGGTCATCATTCCGGCATTGAATCAGTCGTACAGCATCGCCGATCTGATTTATAAAAACACAGGCGACTCGATCTTTGCCGACACATCCGGAAATCTGTTCTACTTTGCAGTCGATTCGTTTCCCAACGCCATTTCTATCGCGGATAGTTTTTGGACATTGCCTTCATTCCAAGATTCATCGGAAATCGAGATGACCAAACATGTGCGGATCAATCCAAACCAGAGCGTTAAAACGTTTCAGTTCTCGATCCGTCGGAAGACCGACGATTCAAAAGCGCTGATCAAAACCGGTTTAATCGATAATCAGAGCGGCGCGAATGTCAATCGTTTATTTTTCTCGGTTTCGCTTACCGATACGTTTCCGAATGACGTCCGGGTGAGCGTCGCATTCCGGAATTTTAAAAATGCCTCGGACGGAACTCTGCTTCGGGATACGCTGACACTGGCCGTCGATTCTCTTTTCCGGCAAACCGAGATAGACGTTTCAAACGATTCGCTCGTCCGGATGAATGGCCACTCGATCATCGATTCTCTTCAATTTGACATCACGGTTGAAGTTCAGGGAACGTTGACAGTTCCAATCTCGTCACTGAGCCAGTATCTTTCAGTGAAAATCGGAGTCGCGCCAATTCATCTGGATAACTTTTACGGAACTGTCTTCGCCAGCGGAGAACACGCTACGCAACTTTTTTACAATAGTCCGTCGGGCGCCGAAAATATTGTCTTCGATTCGGCAAGCGTCCGGCTCATCATCGACGATCCTGCCAACGATTTTACAAATATCTGGACCACGATTTCTGGCGAAAAATTTGGAGAGCCGGACTCGTCACTGGATTCGGTCTTTGTTCTGAGCACGGACACTCTTCTCGTGCAAATTCCCGACGTAATCTCCAATTTGCCTGACAGTATTCGATTCGGTGTTAAAGCCTCACTGCCGGACGATTGGTTTTCCGCGGGTCAGATACTGAATCAAAATATCGGATTCAAATATGAAATATCAGCGCCGCTGATCTTTACATTACCGCCCGTTGTTTATATCGCTGCTGCCGATCCTACGACATTTTTCATTGCCGACAGTTCGACGCGCTCGAATATAACCAAGGCACAGAACGGCGCGGAGATGGACATTTTTATCGAAAACCGCTCGCCGTTTCATGGAAGTCTGTATATGTTGATCGGCAACTTCCCGTTCTTCCCGACGGATACGACGCAGGCAATTAACGGTTTTGCATGGGCAGACAGCGCGTGGTTTCATTTCGGAGCTGACACACAGATCGTCGTGGTCGATACGCTGGCATCTGTCGAATTTACCAAAGCGACTTATAAAGATGGCGAATTAATACAACCCGGCAAATCATCGCAGGTTTATTTATCGAGCCCGACTGCCATCGCATTGATGGAAGATTCCTGTTATATCGAGCCGGTTTTCCGGTTTGTCAATTCAGATTCCGTCCAAACCGGATTGAAGAGCGATCAATCGATTCGCCTGAAAACGTACCTGAACTTGCTTTTCGATCCCGTCGCCATGTCACAGTCATGGAAGGACACGACCGACTCGGAATGAAATCCATGACCAAAATATCGAAACCGATGCGCAAATCGTTAATGACGGTCCTGTTGGTTATAATCATTGCGGGGACGGCATCGGCACAATCTTACAACAATGCGCGGTCAAATGCGCTGGGCGGTTCCTTTACGGCAATTTCCCGAGGCGTATTCAGCGTCGGGTTCAATCCGGCGAATCTGGCTTTGCCGTCCGAGTATAAATCTTATATAACATTGTATGGGATCAACAGTTACGCAACCAACAATTTCTATTCGCTGATGACGAGTGCGAAATACGGTGGAAAAGATTTGACTGCCGACAATAAAAAACTTCAAAAGGAATTACTATCAGAATTGCCCGCGGACGGTTGGCGTTCATCTATTGGCTTCAATATGCCTATGCCGCTGATCAGTTTTTCGTCCGGGAACAAAGCCTTTACAGCCAACTTGCTATACATCACTGACTACTATGTTTCCAAACCGATGCTGGATCTGATCTTCGGGAATTTGCAGAAAGGCGTTGATTATCAGTTGGATTTGAGATGCGACGCACTGACGGCAATGGAATATGCCTACTCGATGGGAATTCCATATGATAATATGTCGTTCGGTTTTTCAATCAAATATTATCAGGGATTGGGTTATTACGGACTTGATCCCGATCATCGAACCGGTTCCGTTATGGTTGACACGGCCAATTTCATCTTAAAAGGAAGCGGCGACTATGTTTTCCGGCAATCGACGCAGGGACGCGGATTCGGCCTCGATTTCGGTGTCGCTTTTCAGGATTTGGGCGGCTGGCAAGTCGGAATCAGCCTGATCAATCTGGGCTCGAGCATCCGCTGGAATACCGAAACGATGGTTTCCAAAACGCTTAAGGATTGGCCGCTGAGTACAATGGGCTGGTTAATTAAAAACGGCTATATGAAAAACAGCGATATCGATCTGGATTTCGCCGGCGAATCCTATAAATATTCTTTTGAAATCAACAACGTCAACAGGGACAATTTTCTCGAAGGAGACAGTTCATACGGCGACTATTTCGTCAGTCACAGGAAGATCGTTACGGATTCGACCGTTTTCACCACGCGTTTACCGTTGGTTTTACGCGTAGGATTGGGAAAACAGGTCAGGCCTGACTTGTTAGTGGCGGCAGACTTTGCGGCATCTTTTCAGGAAAGTCTGAATTACTGGAAAGGCTGGAGAACTTCGGTCGGTATCGAGTATTCATACTTTAAAAAAATTCCGTTCCGCATGGGTTTCGCGCTGGGTGGTTTAAGCGGATATGAAATCGATCTCGGTACGGGGTTTAATCTCGGTTTCGCGCATTTCGATTGGTCGATTGGATTTCACCGCGGAGTCTGGATCCACACAGTGCAGGGATTGAATTTTTCACTCGGCGCCTACTTTACCGGCAAAACGAAGAAATAGATTTTACGGTACTTTGAAGTATGACCATCAGCCCATTGCTTAATTACAGACAGATTTCCCGGTTATTAGCAATAATTATCGTCGTCTGCCTGTTGGCAGGTTGTACTTACGACCCGTTTCCGGCGCCTGATATGCCGAAATTCTATCAGACGCTCAATCTGCCGTTGACTGAAATTTCACTGGAGGTCTCTTCGCTGGTCGATACGACCAACTTCATTTTCGGCGATTCATCCGCCGATATGATCTATTTTAAATTCGGCGGTTTGCTCGACACCGTGACGTTGACCGAAGATATTTTTGTGATCCCGGCGACCGATCCTGTTAGTTTGCGGCAGGATTTTTCGCAAATTTCTATGGCGAACAATCCAATTGACATCTCGATTTCACAGCAGGTAACGCTTTCCCAGCAATTCGGATTGCCGCTTCCTCAGAACGAAGATATTATTCTACCCTCTATCGAACGAACCAAGTCACCGGAATCCGAAAGCTCATTTCAAATTTTCGATCCGTACGGGATTCCTTATTTCGAACGCGTCGATTATATCACGATCGGTAGCGGCACATTTAGCACCGAAATCGAAAACCAGCTGCCAGTCGATCTGGATTCCGTTAAACTCCAATTGATGAATCGGGAGGGCGAAATAATCGTCACTTCATTCTACGAATCAATCCCGAGCGGACAGACGCGTTCGGACCGAAATCCGGGAAACCTTGACGGAAAACGTCTTCAGGATTCCATTCGGGTTGTTTATACGGCCATCATCGCTGGGAGTAACGGTCAGCCGGTTATGATTCTCGCCGGCACCGATCCTTACGTGCGCATCGGCGCGCGATTTGAAGTTGAAGAGATTGAAAGTTGCACAGGCATTCCCAAACCCATCGAGATCACTCAAAGCCAGGCGATCCCGCCATCGAACAACACGGTCATCCGGGGATTCATCGGACAGACGACTACCGGAACGCTTGACACGAACGTCATCGCGCTGTCGTTAAACAACCAAACGCCGCTTAATATTGGAATGCGCATCGATTTTAACAATTTCTATGGCGAAACCGGCGTGCTCTCGGTCGATACGGTCATGAATGCCCAACGGTCTGGAACGACCTACGAACGGTTCGATCTCGACACACTTCGGAATACGGACGGTGTTTCAATCGTGGATTCGTTCACGGTCTCGACGCAAATCCTCCTTTTACCCGATCCCGGAGATACGGTCGTGACCATTCCACTAAACATGACTGCCGCCGATTATATGGACGTGTCGATCGGAATCTCAGCCATCAAATTCAACCAGATCGACGGTTTTTTCAACGAAACATTCACGATTCCGCCGATGACGATTCGGGATATCCCGACCGGATTCGGCGATGTTGACTTCGATCAGGTTTTACTGAATCTGACATTTTTCAATGAGATTCAGGCGCAGACGAATCTGAGTTTTGACATTCAAGGTTTCCGCGCCGGAATGAATCCCGAACTGGTTTCCGCCGATGGAGAAATATTGAAAGCAACCGATCAAAAACCGGTGGCTAAATCCGAATTGAACATCGACATTGCGCCGGTTTTCAACATGCTCCCTGATTCGATTATTGTTTCCGGCGAAGCGGCGATTCCCGCCAGCGATACGTCGAAACTTCAGGTCAACAAAAGTTTCTGGGGCGAGTATGAAGTCGTCGTGCCGTTCCGGCTGAAAATGAATCCGATGACGTTTATTCCCGTCAAATCCAACAAAATGTCTCCGATGGATGAACAGACGCGTGACCAGATTAGGTCCGGACTCATCGAGGCGTCGATCCTCACGGACGTGGAGAACGATTTCCCGATGACCGGAAGCCTGGAAATTCTTGTCTCCAACTACGATTATTTTCCGTTGAGCATCGATTCGTTGGATTCGGGATATTACATGATCAACGATTCGCTATTCACGATGTCCGACACCGGTTTGGTTTGTATCGAATATGATACATTAATGCGGATCGACCTGCCGACACCCTTGAAGATGGACGACGAAGGGCGTGTCGTCATTCCCGGATACCGGCGCCATACAGCCGAACTGGATTCAGCGCGGCTGGAATTTCTCATGAGCGACCAGACGCATTATATTCGCGCGAGAATTCACTTAAATGGGACGGAAGATTTTGTCACTGTCGGATATTACGATAAAGTGAGCGTCCTGTCGCTGATATCGTTGACGATCGATGCCGGCGAGTTATTATCGGAAGACGAGGAAGATTCCGTAGCAAAACCGATCGTTCAATCCAAACAACTATCGAAGAGAAAATGAGTCGGCGGATGCGTCCACGAGTAATCGTTTCGTGTTTGCTGTTCGGCCTGGCGCTGGTGATGACGGTTGGCGGACAGACGCGCCGGGATCCGCGCGCCGTTGCAATGGGCGGAGCTTACGGCTCCGTTTCCCGAGGCATTTTTTGCATCGATTACAATCCGGCTAACCTCGCCATCGAAAATCAATACAAATCCTACCGCGTCTGGACGGGATTGAACATGAGCCTTTCCAGCAATTTTCTGTCGTTGAACGCATATAAAAAGTACAACGGGAAAAATCTGGAGGCCAACGACGGCGTACTGAAGCAGGAATTCCTCGATGAAATTCCATCCGACGGGTGGCGTTTCTTTACCGACGCACATTTCGCCCTTCCGTTCGTCAATTATTCTTTCGATAATAAAGCGGTTACTTCGGACTTGATCGCCATCGGCGATCTCGGCCTGCCGCGCGGACTCGTCCGATTCATTTTCAACGGGAATCCGATCGGCGAAAACCTCGATATAAAATTTTCCGAAGAAGTTTTGGTAATGTCTCAGTGGAGTTATTCCATGGCGTTTCCCGTGAAGGACTTTTTTCTCGGTTTTACATTCAAATATCTGCAAGGCATCGGTTATGTCGGCCTGAATCCGGATTCTTCATACGGCTACATCAACACCTATTTCGAGCAGGGAAAAGATTACATCGACGGTGAGGCGAAATATCTGTTCCAGCAGTCGCTCGGAGGACGCGGATTTGCCATGGATTTGGGTTTCTCGACGAATGAAATCGACGGTTACCGGTTCGGATTGTCGCTGACGAACCTTTTCGGAAGAATCTACTGGGGAAAGAAAACGATGTTTTCGCGAATCGCCGATCCTGAAAAAATTCTGCCATGGAATGGGAAATATTTTGAATACGAATTCCAGATCAAGGAAGCGAGTTTCGACAAATTTTTCAAAGAAGACGCCTATAAGAAACTCTTCCCCGGAAAAGATAAATTCATTGAAGATTCAAACAAATTCTCGACCAGTTATCCA
>JAQUKI010000104.1 GCA_028719225.1 Fidelibacterota bacterium
CTGGCAGCGATGTCTTTCCGGGCAAGCAATGGCAACTGCTGTGCCAGCTCGTTTTCCACCTGATCCACAAAATCAACGGAATTCGAGACCAGGATAACCTGTGAATCCGGACCGTGTTCAGCCTGGGAAAGCAAGTCGGACGCGACAAATTCCGGGTTGGCAGATTCGTCGGTCATCACGGCCACTTCCGAAGGCCCGGCCGGCATATCGATCGCCACGCCCTGCGTGCTGACCATTTGTTTGGCGAGAGTGACATACTGGTTGCCGGGGCCGAATATTTTATCGACGCGCGGAATGCTCTGCGTGCCGTAAGCCATGGCCGCAATGGCCTGCGCACCGCCAACCTTGAAAATCCGCTCGATGCCCAGCAGTTGCGCGGTGTACAGGATCACCGGATTAATCCGCCCGTCTTTATTGGGCGGCGTACACAATACGATCTCCCGGCAACCGGCCAGCCGCGCCGGAATTCCCAGCATCAGCGCCGTCGAAAAAAGCGGCGCCGATCCGCCCGGAATGTATAGCCCGACGCGTTCGATCGGCAGGCTCTTCCGCCAGCAAACGACGCCCGGCATTGTTTCGACCCGTTCAATTTCTTTTATCTGGGATGCATGAAATTTAGTGATGTTCGCCCGTGCGGTTTCGATTGCCATGCGGAGGTCGTCATCGATCCCGCTCAGAATCGCGGTGAATTCTTCCCGCCGGACTTCGATCTCATCCAGCCGGACATTATCGTATTTGCGGGATAATTGGCGCAACGCTGTGTCGCCATTCGTCCGGACTGCCTCCAGAATTTCCCTTACGGCGTTTTGCAGGAATTTACTATCGATGACTGGCCGCCTGATGAGTTCCGGCCATCGATCTCGGGGTGGATATTTTACGATCTTCATGGCGCTCCCTACATGATCATTTTTTCAATTGGAATGACTAAGATGCCCTGCGCGCCGGCGGCTTTCAGCGCCGAAATACGTTCCCAGAACTGATCCTCTTCGATCACGGAATGCAGGGAACTCCAGCCGGTTTCGGCCAGCGGCATGACCGTCGGGCTTTTCATGCCCGGTAAAATCGCGCAGATGTCAGCGAGGGCTGTATTGGGGGCATTCAGCAGAATATATTTGCGGTTTTGGGCGGCTTTAACCGACCGAATCCGTAAAAGCAATTGATCCAGCAGGTCGGTTTTATCGGCGCTCAGATTTTCACCGGCCACCAATACGGCTTCGCTTTGCAGGACGGTCGCAACCTCTTTCAAGCCATTAGCCAAAAGCGTACTGCCGGTGCTGACGATGTCAAAGATCGCTTTCGCCAGCCCGATACCCGGCGCGATCTCGACCGAACCGCTGATCTCGTGAATCTCGGCGTTCAGGTTATTCTCGTCCAGAAAGCCCCGCAGGATATTCGGGTAAGATGTGGCGATGCTGAGGCCGTTTAGGTCGCTTAGCCCTTTATAATTAAATACTTTGGGAACAGCAATTGCCATGTGGCACTTGGCGAAACCGAGCTGTTCAACGATCTCTAAAGGGCGGGCTTTTTCGTAATAGACATTTGCGCCGACGATACCGATGTCGGCAATGCCGTCGGCGACGCACTCCGGGATGTCGTCATCGCGCAGAAAAAGGATCTGTATCGGAAAATTGCGGGATTCCGCCTTCAGCCGCGCCGCGCCGCCGTTGCCGAAGGCGATGCCGCATTCGCTCAACAATTTGGTCGTATGTTCGCTCAACCGACCTGATTTTTGCACTGCTAACGTTATCATTCTTGCTCCTGTAAAATAAAAAACCCGGCTCACTGTTCGAACCGGGTTGATTTACACTTTTAGTAAATTGCCTACGTCATCCCGGTTCCAGTTCTGGAATGATGAATAAGATGGCTATGATGCAGGCTAATTTTCATATCAAATTCTCAATTGCGGAAGGAATATATAAACATCACGGTAGAATATCAAAGAAAATTTGGAGGAAATGATTCCTACCCGTGAATGAACACGAAGGAATTGACTATGGTAAATGTAGAGATCGAAGAGAATTTGGGTAAGAACCGTCTGATGTTCCGTAAGAAACATTTCCATCGACCTTCGGACGGTTGGATCGAAATTGCTTGACACCGACAAACACACCCCTTATATTCTGCAAAAGTAACTGGCATTTATATGTACATGATCAAATTTCTGACAATCAGGAGTGCGCCGACGGCGCAAAGCCATATCAGCCAGGGGCAACGCCCCGGGTAAACTATCAAAAACCATATAAGGACTGAAAGTCCGTTCTATTCTATGCCACAATCACTAAACAACATTCTCCTCCACCTCGTTTTCAGTACGAAGAATCGCTTCCCTTACCTTGGCTTATCCATCCGTCCCGGGCTCCACGCCTATCTTGCCACTGTCGTCCGCAATATGGGTTGCGAATGTCCCCGTGTAGGTGGTACCTCCGATCATGTTCACCTCGCAGTCTGGTTTTCACGAACGATTACAGTCGCTGCTCTGGTTGAAGAAATAAAGATTTCATCATCGAAATGGCTCAAAACACAGTCGCCCAATCTTCGTAATTTCACATGGCAACGTGGTTATGGTGTGTTCTCATTGGGATCGGCAGATTTGGATGCGTTATTGTCATATATTGACAATCAGGTGGAACATCATCGAATACGGACATTTCAAGATGAATATCGATCGTTCCTCACAAAATTTAACGTGGTATATGATGAACGATATGTTTGGGATTGAATTATAAATCGGGCTTTCAGCCCTTGATTTCTACTCTTTTTTATCCCGGGACGATGCCCCGGGCTTTTTTATTGTCGGGGCTTTGCCCCTTTATTATTCTATCTGTGTTGGACGCCGACAAACGCAATCTACCCAATTAACTTATTCGACTTGTTGTGCGATCGAAATCCAGAACCCAAAACCCCGAACTTAAAAATTGCTTGACACCGACAAACACACCCCTTATATTCTGCAAAAGTAATTGGCGCGTACAAAATGATCCTTTCAGCCTGTCAACATCCTGTTAGCCCTGCGACTCCCAACCGGTTTTCCCGGAGGAACGGCGCCCTCCGTCCTGTGGGACAATACTACCCGCCCCACTGGGACAATGCTTCCTGTCCTTCCGGACAATATTATCTGTCCACCGGGACAAAATCTTCCGGCTACCGGGACAATATATTTTGTCCTCCGGGACAATATTCTCTGTCCATTGGGACAATATATTTTGTCTTATGGAACATACCCATCTGTCCGCCGGGACAAATGCTTCTGTCCGGGGGAACAAAACCATCCGGGATTGTCCTCAAAGACTGTTTTTATCGACGGGAGACTATCTTGAAGACACTCTCAAATCTATTTGCCGTCATGTTATATTTCATCAAATAAGGAGGTAATATGAAAGCCAAGAAGTATTTACCACGCAATGATACGCAATTCGTTCTGTGGTGTGATTCATTCCGCCGGCAATTCCCTGTTTATGCGGCCGCGTTGGGATTCAGCGAAAGCGACATCTCCGCCGTCACTGAAACCTGCACGAATATGTCGGCGGCTATCACGGACGCCTTATCCGCCAGAAGAACCTATGAGGAGAAGACCACCGTCAAGAACCGGAAATTGGCCGAAGGCTCCATCCTCGTTCGTGAGATTGCGCGTCGAGCCAAGGTTTCACCGGCCTACACGGAAGGGATCGGCAAGATGCTGGGGATCGTCGGTGAAGGAAGTTCTTTCGATCCGAATACCGCCGTTCCTTACATCACACTCGTCAGAAGCGCTACGGGTTACGATTTCAAATATTCGCTGATGGATTATTTCTGGGGCGTGGCGGTCTTCCGGCGTAATCCGGGAGAGGAGATGTTCGCGCAGGTTGGTATCGACCTAAAGTCGCCGTACTCGATTGATACGCCGACGGTCAGCGGTGTGGAATATCGTTTTCAGTATGTCAGGGGCGATGAGTTGATAGGTCAGATGTCGGATATCATCATGGTAAGACTGTGAATATTCCATCTCTCGCAAAGGGCGCAGAGGGCGCGGAGTATCTAATTGTTCAGAATCCGTAACCAGTTGCCTGTCGCCTGAAACCGATTATCAGCAATGAATGACTCTTAACGGAAAAGCGGCTTGACAAAAAGCAGTTAAATGAGTAAAATCAATGTGCGTGAATTGAAGTATGGAAATGTTTACAATCTCATTAAAGTTGCAGAGACCACTGCAAGTGGATATCGATCAAGGATTAAGTAAAAGATAATGAACCATTATTAACGATACCTTTGAAAAATGATAAAAAAGAGGAAGATATGAAAAAAGGGGCACAACCATTAGCAGAGGTATTCGGCCATATACTTTCTGATATAACAAAAGATGCTGACCGATACAGATCACGACGGCTTTGCCCTTTTAATAATAAGGTGCCAAACTGCACAAAAGACAAAGCCGAGAATCCGCTTGGTGTATGCAGTGTGATACACGATGATGCCCTGGTTATTACCTGTCCTATCAGATTTAGGGAAAACTGGCTGATTACTGATGATGCGGCGTCTTTCTTCTTTGCCGATGGAATAGCATGGAGTTCATTGACAGAGGTCAGATTAAATGATGCGAATGGTAAATCGGCCGGTAGCATCGATGTTGTGTTAGTTGCATACGATGATAAGGGCAAGGTCATAGACTTCGGCGCTCTCGAAATACAAGCAGTATATATTTCCGGAAATGTTCGGGAACCGTTTGAATATTATATGAAGAATCCAAAATCACGATTCCAAATGGATTGGTCAGACCAACCGAACTATCCGCGCCCCGATTATCTGTCTTCTTCACGGAAACGTCTTGCCCCACAATTACTTTTCAAAGGTGGAATTTTACATTCATGGCAAAAGAAAACCGCTGTTGCCCTGAACAAGAGTTTCTTCGATACGCTTCCCCCTCTGACACGGATTGAAAAAAGTAAAGCGGATATTGCCTGGCTCATCTACGATCTTGAATTGACAAAAAACCAGACACATTATGAACTATGCTTACAAGATATTTATTATACAGAAAGACCAGTATCTACTACTGGAGCAGAAATTGGGAATCCAGGCTCATTAGATATGTTCCTCTTACAACTTCATGGAAAACTTTATGAGGTAGCTGTATGAGTACACCCAAAACCATTGATGCACAGCGAAACTGCACATTAGAGATTGAGCGGATGTTAAAGAATTCTCAGACCAAAGTTATTGTTCCAGTTATTACTTTAGGATTACTACGCGAGTATTCACAGTCTAAGAAGATTATTTATTCAGATTCCGAAATCCGGAAAACTTATGAGGCTGCCGTCACGCAATTAAAAGTGTTTCTAGGTCATGATGTGCATATTGGTGCTAAGTATTACGATGCCTATGGTTCTCGCATGTCACGCTATGGTGTGCTTGATCCAGCTGGACATCTTACGTATCGTTTACTTCCGCCATACACAGAACAAGCAGATATTCTTATTGATTGGATTCCAAAACGAATTAAAAAGCACATCGATGCTAAATTGGGTATTGTACCTCTACTTCACGAGCCTTCTACACGTGTCGCAATGGCAGAAAAGCCAGAACGGTTTTTAGAACTGATTTCAGAACAAATTATCAAAACCCCATCTAATTTTGAGATTTTCAGTTTTGCAGTTATAAAAGTACATCTAGAGAAATTTGCTTGCAAAATCTATCGAGATACACGCACTTCAGCACATGATCATGGGGTGGATTTGTCCACAAATTTTGGTGTAGTATATCAGGTGAAAAAACTGCAGATTCGTAATGCATCTGATGCCGATCGCCTTTATGCAGAACTAAAATTAAACTTTGATAGTGAAAGGCTACAGGACGGCAATGTTATACTTGTGATCGACGATATTGCCAAGGACATCAAGCAATACCTAATCGATATGAAAGTCCAATCCATAAGCAAAGACGATATTTTGAAAATGGCTGCTAACTTCGATGCACCTGAAGATAGACAAAAGGTTTTACGAATTGTTTATGAAGAGTTCAGGCGCGAATATTCTAGTCGAATTAGTTAAGAGAACATTGCTACCTATCTCAACCATGACCGATTATTCGACCTATTGCGGGACTACAACTTACGATAACGCTGATGAAGTTAAGGTAATGGCTCTCATGCACGGCTTTCAGATGCGGTTAATCCCCATGAACAATACTCATCACGCTACAATGGAAGAATTGGTTATCGGTAAAGATTTATCATGGATGGATCAGTATCCGGCCGTCCACGAACCAAAGGTTGAATATCGGACAGCCAATAATAAGAAAAAACTTCTATAAATACTCATTCACTTACAAAATGAATATGCAAAGACACTCGCCTGACATGAAAGTCGTGTTAGCGGGTTTCGGGATATTGTGTTTGCTGGCGGGACTACATCCGGCAATCGCGGAACAGATCGGTTTATATAGCCAAACAGTTCCGGAAACACCGCGTTCCGCCACCATGCCATTCACTCTCGACCACAACCGAATGATCGTCGAGGTCGAATTCGTTTGCCCTGACGGGACTATTCGCAAAGCGCGCGCATGGGTCGATACCGGCAGTCAATACCTCACATTGTCCGAACCGCTTGCGCGCGACCTTGGATTCGACGTATCCGGATTGCAAAGCGGAAAGGTGTCCGTCGAATTGGCCGCACCGGCTCCGGCGATGCGCCTGAACGGACTTCCGCTGAATGGCGATGGCGTCAGAACGAAAGTTCAATCCGGCGCTTATGCGCTGTCCGGCGTTCCCGCCGAAGCGAACCTGCCTGCGAGCATTCTTCAACACGACTATATCATCTTCGATTACCCCGCGCGACTTTTGACTATTGCCCGCCCGGGAATTCTCCGGCCAAAAGGCGTTGGGATCAGTTGCCGCGTCAATGCGGAAACCGGCCTGTTCATGATCGAGGCGATCATCGGCGGCGACACCGTGCAGGTTGGCGTGGACAACGGTTCGGCGGGTACGTGGATATCGAACGTTCTCTCCGAAAAGATCATGAGCCGGCATCCGAATTGGCCGTATGCGATCGGCGCCGCCGGGAGCGCGAATTTCTTCGGCTTCCCGTTTGAATCCGGCGGCATCCTGATGCATATTCCGGATATAGAAATTGGCGGCTTACGCGTGCGGGATGTCGGACTGCTGGGACTTCATCAGAGCATGTTCGACTGGTACTCGACAAAGTCAGCGGGGCCTGTCAGCGGATTCATCGGCGCAAATGTGTTGAAGAACTTCCGTCTCGAGATCGACTTCCCGAACCGGATGACATACTGGGAGCAGGGCGCGGCAACCGAACCCGGCGATCTCGACATCGTCGGTTTGACTCTCCGCCCCGAACCAAACGGTACTATCAGTATCGCGAGCGTCGTCAGTAAAAACGATACGCCTGTCGTCGATGGCATCCTGCCGGGCGATCGATTGATCCGCGTGGATAAAGTCGAAGTCGCGAGCGCGACGATGGGTGAAGTCGTCGATGCCCTGCGCGGGATTCCCGGATCGACACGGACGCTCACGATCGAGCGGGACGGAAAGAGGTTCGCGGTTGAAGCGACGGTTTGTCGGCTTCCATAAATTAACCTATCGGAGGATTCCGAACCAAAAGGAGCAAACCATGACAAATGACAATTTCTTTCCAAACATCATCACTAATCTTCCCCACGCCGACATTCCCATCGAAGGGCTCAGTTCGTATTTGATCCAGTGTCCGGATCGCCAACTCATTTTCATGAGTTTCGGGAAGGACGCCGAAGTCGGCGAGCACCGCCACGCGGGTCAGTGGGCTGCCGTTCTCGATGGACAGATAGAATTGACCGTTAACGACAGGAAACAAGTCTATACAAAGGGCGACACCTATTTCATTCCCGCGAATGTCCCGCACAGCGCCCGAATAACCGCCGGATATAAGGATATGACGCTGTTCGATCAGAAGGACCGATACAGAGAAAAGACCGTCTGACAAATCCGTTCTTTGATCGGCACAACCACAGAATTACTGACCGATCATAATCTTGAGTTCATCGTTCACGGTCTGCAATTCATGGTTACTCGCGGACTGATCGTCAAGTCATATCTTTGTAAATAGAGGAAGTTTCTTTAGGTTATTCAAGCATTACACAAGATGATTATGGATATGTATTCATTCAACCTATATAGTTTCATTTTACTTACAACGACTCTTATCGCGATTACCGTCTGCGTCGTACTTTGGCCGCGCCGCAAATTTAAAGGAGTACTTTGGGTGATTCTGCTCGAAATGGCGGTGGCTGAATGGGTACTCGGTATTATGTTCGAGACGGTAGCCGTCACCATCCCGGTAAAACAATTTTGGGCTGCGGTCGCCTGCCTCGGAACCAGCATCGTTCCACCCTTCTTTTTCCTATTTGCGGTTGAATACAATCACGATCAGAACCGGTTTCCCGCCAAGACGCTTATACTCCTTCTGATCATACCGATTTTGACGACGGTTATGGCATTCACAAATCAGTGGCATCATTTACTCTGGACAAGTATCCATATGAATCCCGGATCGACCGTCGCTATTTATGGACACGGATCGATCTGGTGGATAAGCTACTTTTACGAATATATCCTTATCCTCGGCGCTCTGTATTATCTGTTCGATGCAGCGTTCAAGTCCGGCTCTTTTTATACTTCTCAAAATCTATCGATTTTAATCGGCGCCATTCTACCGATAATTGGCAATCTGTTTTATGTATTCGGGCCTAATCCGGCACCGGGAGTAGACTGGGCGCCGGTCGGATTTGCCTTGTCGGGAGTCGTTCTCACATGGGGCATTCTGTACCTTAAACTTTTCAAACTCACGCCCATCGCGCATACGCTCCTTGTAGAAAACATGGTCGACAGCATTATTATCCTCGATACGGATAACCAGATCGTCGATATCAATCCTGCCTCGGCGGTTACCTTTCAATGCCAGCCGAAACAAATGATCGGCCAGAAGATAGATCAATTCATCCCGTCATCGGCGGAACTGGATAAGTCCTTAGCATCCGAAGGTTACGTGCAGACCGAGATCGATCTCGGCAACATCCGGCCTGAGCGGAAATTCGAACTGCGGCTTTCAACCCTGTATGACCGTTATTCTGAAGTCATCGGAAAAATCGTCGTCCTGCTCGATGTTACCGAAATGAATAATAAC
>JAQUKI010000105.1 GCA_028719225.1 Fidelibacterota bacterium
GTGATCATCGGCAGATCGGACGGAAGCCGGTTTTTCACCGGTCTTCCCTGCCGTACCGGCCATTTATGAAACAATTGCAGAGACTTTTCACCGTTCTTCGTTTGAATCGTGCAAATGTCGGTTTCGACTGTATACTCACCTTCAGGAACCATCCGGACGATCTTCCCTGAAACTGTCGGCGGAACGAGAATGCGATGTTCGATTCGTTCCGTTTCCTGTACTTTACCGATCGTCTGACCGCCGAAAACTTCATCGCCAGATTTGACTATCGGGACAAATTTCCATTTTTTCTTACGATCCAGTGACGGGACTTGAACTCCTTTATGAATGTACTGGTCAGATAATTTCTTGATCTCGCTCAAAGGACGCTGAACACCGTCGTAAATCGAACCGATCAATCCGGGTCCTAATTCAACGGAAAGCGGCATCCCGGAACCATAAACCGACGCGCCCGGCGTCAATCCCGTTGTGTCTTCATAAACCTGAATCGTAATCTGATCGCCAGTTAATTTAACGATCTCACCGATGAGCCGGTCTTCACCCACTTCAACCAATTCAAGCATCTGAGCATGCGTAACGTCTTTTGCGTGAACCACCGGCCCCAGCACCCGGTTGATTTTACCAATAACTTCGAACACTCATTTCTCCTTTAAATCGGTTTCTATGAATTCTTTCATGATCGCCCACTGAAGTTCGTCGAAAACCCGTTGTAATCGGATGGAAAGTCGATTGTCGAAACGCACTCGTCCGTTATCGGAAATCAAGATCACGCCCGAATCGGCTAACGTCTCCGGTGAAACGATCAGCCGTACCTTTTTCCCGTTCGTTTTCTCACTTTCATCGGTGATGGATTCCAGAAATTCGTCGGTCAATAAGCGCTTTTCCAGATCGCCTGTAAGAATATGAACGACGTCATTTCCGAGTCCGGCGATTCCTTCAAGTACCAATTCTTTTAAAAAAGTTACATATGCGCTGCCATGGCGAAATTCTTCTAACCGAATTGTCGCCTGCCGGAGAATCTCCGTAAGAATCGTATTCTGATCTTTTAACATCAGTCTCTTGACTTCCAGATGCACACCGGATAAAATCCGTCTGCTGTCTGATTCCGCCTGCTTTTCCGCTTTTCGAACGATCTCCGAACGAATCTTTTCCGCTTCGGTTTTTGCCTTATTACGGACATCTTCGACTTCTTTAGCCGATTGAGATAAAACCGCATCGACCTCTTCCTGCGATTCCTGCCGGATGTCCCGAATCATCATCTCAAGAGATGATTTATGGTCTGTCATAATTCTCCTTTAAACATGAACGCCTATTGCATTCCGGATAACGTCGTGAATGGTGCCTCTTTCTTTTTGAGCGCCGTACCGATCGGGGATTTCGATGATAAGCGGAACCGGCATTTTGTAAAAATACTGATCGACATCCGCCCGGATTCCATCGGCGATACGTTCGGTTATCAGAATCACGCCGACATCCATTTTTTCAATGGTGTTTTTGAGACTCAAACGCGCCTGATCTGGCGTGTCAACAATCTCGCCGTCGATTCCGACCAAATGAAAGCCTAATACCGTTTCCTCGTCACCAATCACGAAAAATTTCAAAATGTCTCCGTAGAATTAGATTTTCCCGAGAATCATGATGGCGATGATCAAGCCATAAATCGCGATACCTTCAGCCAAACCGACGAAGATCAACGCGCGTCCGGCCAATTCCGGTCGTTCGCCGATCGCGCCCATTGCCGCCGCGCCGACATATCCGACAGCCAGACCTCCAGCAAGAGAACCTATTCCAACGGCAATCGCTGCAGCAATGAATCCCCATTTAACTGAAACATCAGATTTTTGCGGAGCAACGGTTGTCGTGTTTTCGTTAATCTGCTTAACGGCTTCTTTTGTCTGAGCCTTTGCGTCCAAGACCAGTAAAGACGTCGCAGAAATCGCTACTATTCCCAGAACAATGCTGAAAGCGATGACTTTCTTTGCAAGTTTCGATTTACCCATTTTATATTTCCTCCTAAACAAAATATTCTTATTTATTGGTTCATTTTAATTCAAATTTTTCCCGAATCGGAATGTATTCGGAATTTGTCAATTGAAAAAAGCGTCCGAAAAATTCATAAAATTCCAATCTGATTGCCTGAATCGTCACAACAAGACCTTCCAGCACGATAATCAGAATGTTGCCGAAAACCTGAATCAGTGCGCTTGCCGCGACACTATTCACGGAATTGGAAAGCGAGAATACTGCCATAAATAAACCGACGTGCGCGAGCCCGAACGCCGCGACACGGATAAATGAAACGGTGTTCGCCAGAAAGCCTAATCCGATTTCAAGCATTTCGACAATTCCGCCCATCACGCTTGTCGCGACTCCTTCCGGGAAAAGTTTTTTCCCTTTGAGTAGGTGAACGATCGGCTCCTGCAGGAACAGTAAAACACCGGCAACGATCATTAATATTGGAACCAGCATTGACGTTGTGCCCGTTTTAGCAAGTAGCATGCGTGTTACAAGAATGACAGCGCACCAGTAAAGTAAGCCGCTGAGCAAACCTGCTTTATTGAAAATACATCCTAAAATATCGTGCGAGATGATTCCGTTGATTATATTGATAATGATTGAAAAGGTGATCATTCCGATTCCGAAATAGATGACGACTTTAAAAAGCGTCCCGATCGAATCGATCGGCTTCAACCAGATCGCCGGTAGAACGGTCTCCAATCCGAAGATACTGCCGAATAGAAATCCGTAACCGATACTCGCGATTCCGGCATATAAGGCCAGTAATCCGGCTCGCTTCATGATATCCTTTTTCCCTGTAAACGCCAAAAGTGCGCCTGCCAACGCCAAAACAAATCCGTGACCGACGTCGCCGAACATCATTCCAAACATTAAAAGAAAACTGATACCCAGAAACGGCGTCGGATCGATGGTCTTGTAAACCGGAAGGCCGTACGCGGTGGTCAGGAGTTCAAACGGTTTAAAAAATCCAGGATTGTTCAGTTTTACCGGCACATCGAGTTTTCCGTCCTTGACGGATGCGACCTTTTCCGCCGGTGTTTCGGTGATCACGCAATGGCTGTGCGTCGCTTTTTTGATGTCGGATTTGAACGATCTGCGTTCGTTTTCCGGCAGCCAGCCTGCGAGAAGATAGGTCTTATCGGTCTTTCTAAAATAGTCAACGACTTTTTCAGTCAGTTTTTCATGCCGGATGCGGTAAAGCGCGGACTTTAGAAAATCTTGATGATCTTCCGCGATTTTACGAAGACGCGACTCGATTTCCGCCACCTGTTTGACGGCATTTTCAATCTCTTCATCGATATGTTCCAGTAAATCTTCGTTAAATGAAGCGACTTCCGATTCTGCCTGCAATGGCTGAAAGCCAGAATTTTTCAAAGCTGATTTGAGCAAATCGGAATCGCGTTTGAGAACGATCGACAGGAGCGACGTCATGCCCTTGATCGTTCCAAGCGGAATCAGGACGTGAAGTATCGGTTGAAGTTTTTCTTCGAGTAATTTAAAATTCCGCTCCGGGATCTGCCCCGTCTCAAATGTAAGATAAGAATATCGACCCTGACTTTTCAGTGCGAGGCTGAGTTTCGGGAAGTTTTCCGTCCGCGTCTTGATCTCGCGCAACCCTTGAAGTTTCTTGAGAGCAGTTTCATAAGTTTTACTGTTCGCCTGAAATTCTTTATCGATCTCCACGATTTTTGGATCGAGACCTTTCCAGTCACCTTCGACCGGAGCTACGCCGATCAGTTTGTCGGACAATTTCAGTGATTTAACCAGCGACTCGATTTTTTCACGACGCTGTCGAATTTCCAGAGAGATTTCCTTACCGTCAGATTTTCCGAGTTCTCCCGCCCATTCGTCCATATCAGCGGCATCGGCGATCTGGATCGAACCATTCCGAATGACACACTCAGCGACTTTCTCGACGTCATTGCCTGAAAATAAAACACTGATTTGTACCATTTTTTCAGGAGTAAACATCTCTGATTTTACCTCACCAAAAGCGCTTCGGTCTGTTCCGAAGTCATGCCATAAGATTTTGCGTTGAATATGGATTTAAGATTTCGCATCTCGCATTTTACAAGATAGTAATATCCGACGGTGGAACCGATGGAAAGTGGAAAAGATAAAAATGCACGGTTGGCTTCTATAAAAAGCGCCTGATCGAGAATTATTTCCAGAGCGGAAAGTGATTGGATTTCTTCAGATTCCGTCGTGACCGGTATGGTCACTCCCGGAAGAATCCGACTCAGCCCGTCGCCAATCGATCCGGTGGAGGTCAGCGTATGCATTTGACTCTTCGTCAAATGATAGCCGTGAGGGATTAGCATCGACTCAAGTTCGGACTGTTGAAGTTGGTAATATTTCTTTGCCCGCGCAATCCATTCCAGGTTTTTGAGATCGATCTCGATCCCGACGATCCGCCGAACGATTTCCCGATCCGTTTTGGACATTTTCGCGGTCATATCCCATAATTGTGAATACATAAATTTATCGATCGCGATTTCCAAATCGAATAACCTGCTTTTTATAGTCAACGGCGTCAAGGCGTTTTTCAACGGTTCGTAAAAAATCGTCTTCTTCAGGATCTCGACAAACTGTTCCAGATCGAGAGCCTCTAATAAATCCGTAACAGGAAAATCTACCGTTATTTTTTCGGGATAGAATGAGTCCGGGAGCGGCGCTTTGCTTTGCCACGAACGGAGAAGTGTTTTGAGCTTTTCACCGTCATAAAAATGAATGAGCGTGGCGAATAATTTTTGTGCGGAGTTTCGGCTGATGTTCATGAGTTCTAAAAATTGTCCGATCTCCTCGAAATGAATCCCTTTTTCGATGGATTCGACGGTTTGACTTTCCAGCCGCTCGGTCATTTTCTTGTAACGTGTCCGTGATAGAATCAATAGCGATTCGTAAATGTCCTTCGCTTCACATAAATCCGAATAATCGACGTCAGAGAGCAGAAGGGCGCGTTTCGCTCTGACCTTTGCATTGATAAAACCGTATGACCGGACAGCGTTCATTTCGTCGAAGTAATCTCGCCGATGATTGTTTTGTAAAGTCTTTCCGCAGCATTAGCGACCTGAGGTTTCATCCGGATAAGTGTCTGCTCGGATTCCACTTTTATTTTCGCCAATCTTGCCGTTTTCTCTTCCTGCGCGGATTTCTCTGAACGATTGATAATTTCCTCCGATTCTGAAAGAGCGTTTTGACGAGTCGATTCGATCAGGTGACGCGCTTCATCTTTCGATTTTTTCAGATCAAGGTCCGCTTTTTGCTGGGCGGAAACGACCATCTCGCGCGCCTTTTTCTCTTCTTCAAGTATTTCCTCAACTACCTCTTTCACATCTACCTCGCCAAAAAAAATACCACTCCTTTCGTCGCTTTACGGTGCGAAAGGAAAATATTACTTTTTCTATTCGTTTAACATCTATTTGCGATAATTCGGTTCTAATAAACCATTCTTTAATTTCGACCTAAACCGAATCTATTTGTCACTTTAATAAAAGCCCGAAAACCTCTCCATTTTTTTATCGGGTCATATAACTACTTTCAAAAAACAATCTGACGATACAATCAAACGCGGTTAATTTACGCCTTTCCGTTTATGATTATGAAATGATTTCTTTACCGCTATTCTCACAAAAAATCCGGAAAAACTCAATCAAGAACCTCAATACAATACTTTAAGGGGTTTTTAAAAATTAATCGAAGTAAACTTAAAACTGAACGCCGATTCCCATGCTACCGGTAAAAGAAAAACCATAAGAATCCCATGATTTCTTTATATCGCCATAATAGTTCTTCCGATTCAGTCGATAATAGTTTTCACCTACATCTGCAAACAGGATCAGGTTGAATAAATTTGGAAAATCGTACGCATGAAGTTCCGTCCCGAATCCCAAACCTAAAGCATATCTATTCCGTACTTTTTTATCGATATTGGAACTCTCGTCGTGATATTGACTAAAATACTTCTTGCCACCGATGAGCCCATATAGCCGAATGGATTTGTTCTGTAAAATGTTGCGCTCCACCTGCAACCCAATATCGTATAGAACTCTGTCCGGAATATTGGATGTCACATCACCTGTCTCTTTGGAATCATAATAAAAATACCCGGCGACTTTAGCCGACCAATTTTTATTCATGTACAATTTATATGTTAGTCCTGATCCTGAAAAGCCGGAGATCGATACACCGAGAAAATGGGAAAGCGAATCGGCCTGACTCGGTTCACTTGTAAATGCCAGCGAAAACATCACAAGAAGACATAAGATTATCTTCATAAAAACCTCACATTTTTTCGTTTACGAAATTTTATCGAAAGCTTTTTTCATATCGGCAAAATGGATAACGATTCCAATCCGATGCGACATACCAAGCGAGCGATACGCCTGTCCCATCGCCAATCCGTAATCGATCGAACCGACAGACGTGTTTAATCCTAAACCGATATGTGTCGCTCCGAGATCGTCGCGCCCAAACCGCAGGCAAATTCTGTCTTTTATTTCCGCCTCAATTCCGGCTCTGAATCGACCGGTAAATTTTCCGATCTGAAAATCGGTCTGGTTTTGTTCGCCGTCGATCCCGATGTCGATACCGAAAGCCGGTTGTATTCGCACGGGAATTTTCAACATCCGGAGATTGTATGCCGTTGCGATTCGCAGCGTAGGTAAAGTCGTCTCTTTCACGCCGTCGTTCCAGAATAAAAACGTCGTTGTGGCATCGGAAAGCGAGGCGCCGATCGTCCAATTAATTTTGGGACGATAAATAGCAGCGACATCCAATCCGATTCCGTAAGCATTAGCGGTTCCCAACGATTTGTATATCTGTTTTAGCGTTGCGCCGATCTGGAGTTTTTCGTTTTTCCGTTTGGCTATTGAAACGTATAAAGCGTTTTCATTGGCGCCGAAAGAACCGATCTTCCCGAAATTTAACCGCTCACCGGGATCGAGTTTGCCGTTTCCTTCCGTTCCATCGGTATCGGGTGATTGATAATCGGGATCGCCGGGCGAAAGGCCATCGGTTCCAGCGTCGACCAATGCGTGTCGGGTATCGGGAATGTCATCGACACTCAGACGAAAAAAACCAAAACCGTAAGCAAAACCTTTTCGGGCGGAAGTAGCCAGTGAAACCTGATCGAAATTCAGCACACCGGCAAATTCTTCAGAATGAATGAACTGCCCGGATGTTTTTGTATTTTCGATCAGCGCCGCCGGATTCCAGTAAACCGCCGAAACCGCCTGCGGGCAGGAAATTACAGCGCCGCCGAGACTCAATTCGCGAACGCCCATTCCAATCTTCAAAAATTCACCAGAATATTTTGTGTCCATTCCCAAAAGAGCGGAAACCGGCGCCATTCCCATCAATCCAATGAGAAACAATCCGATCAATCCGTGCGAAGATTCACTCCGTTTTAAAATTTGAATTTTAAATTTTAAATGATTCATGCTCGTCTTAAACGCCGAACTGACGTTTGAGTTCGTCCAACTTCTGCAATGCTTCCAGCGGCGTCAGATTATCGACATCCACTTCGGTCAGCGCTTTCCGCAATTCGCTTTCCTGCGCGTCGAAAAGTCCCAGTTGATTTTCATTTTTCGACAATAATTTTCGGAACTTCTCATTTTCTGTCGGCAATGTTCGCTCTGAGTCGCTGAGATTCAATAAAATTTCCTTCGCGCGGAAAATGACTTCACGGGGAATTCCGGCCATCTGTGCGACGTGAATTCCGTAACTGCGGTCGCAACCGCCCGGAATGATCTTCCGCAGGAAGATGACCCGATCGCCATATTCTTTAACGGCGACATTGTAATTTTTAATGCGTGGATGAAGCGATTCCAGTTCGGTCAATTCGTGGTAATGTGTCGCAAAAAGCGTTTTCGCGGCGACTTTCGGATTTTCGTGTAAATATTCCGTCACCGCCCATGCGATCGACATCCCGTCGTAGGTCGAAGTACCGCGCCCGATTTCATCCAAAAGGATCAGCGACTGCGGTGTGGCATTATTGAGAATGTTCGCTGTCTCGTTCATTTCCATTAAAAAAGTCGATTCGCCAGCGGCCAGATTGTCGCTCGCACCGACCCTCGTGAAAATTTTATCTACGATGCCGATTTTCGCCGATGAAGCGGGGACAAAACTGCCGATTTGTGCCATTAAAACGATCAGACCGACTTGCCTTAGATATGTCGATTTCCCTGCCATATTCGGCCCGGTAATGATCAAAATCTGGTCGTTTTGATTGTCGATCATCAGATCATTGGCAATGAATTTATCGCCAGGCGGAAGCAGAAATTCGACGACCGGGTGACGCCCGTCTTTAATCTCAATCGAAGAACTTTCGTTTATTTCCGGTCGGGTGTAATGCCGGTTGACGGCGATTTCAGCCAGATTGGAAACGATGTCAAGCGTGGCGATCGCCTCGGCGTCTTTTTGAATCGCGGAAACTTCTTTCAGGATCGAGAGCCGGATTTCCTGAAATAAATCATATTCGATCTGCGACATTCTCTCTTCAGCATTCAGCAGTTTTTCTTCGTATTCTTTGAGTTCCGGGGTGATAAATCGTTCGTTGTTGACAAGCGTTTGTTTCCGGATATAAGTTTCCGGAATTTTATCGAGATTCGTCTTCGTGACCTCGATGTAATAACCGAAAACCTTATTGTAGGCGACTTTAAGTGAAGAAATGCCCAACCGCTCACGCTCGGTTGCCTGAAGTTGCGCGATCCATTCTTTTCCGTGGTGTACCAGATGCCGATACTCATCAAGATTCACCGAAAATCCATCTTTAATAAAACCGCCTTCTTTGATCGAAAGCGGTATATTTTCATCTAAAATCGCACATTCGATCAATTCAGTGACCGACAATAGCGGATTCAAATTATGTATCAGCGATTCAAACGACGCTTGTCCTGAAACGAGTTCAAGGATTTCCGGTATCAACTCCAGCGTCGATCTGAGCGCATTCAATTCCCGCGCCGACGAGCGATTGGCGCTCAGTGTGGACATCTGACGCGCGATGTCG
>JAQUKI010000106.1 GCA_028719225.1 Fidelibacterota bacterium
CATCGACTCACTCCAAATCATTTTCTGGAATCGCTGGATTTCTCTGTTTAACAATCGGCTACTCGTTTTTTCATTGCCTTCAAAGTAAAATGTATCGATCCTGACTTGCTCACCCCAACCGACACGGAGAAATGGATTCAGATAGGTTTTCCCTATTTTTTCATCAGGTATTGCATCGATCATTTCCATAATTGAAAAATAAAATCCTTCCGAGATTGGAATGGATAAGATTGCATCTGTCAGCCGTTTAAATCCTGCGGTATCGGCTTTGACATTGTAAAATTCTTTTTGAATTCGGCTGATTTGTTCGTTCGTCATTTTCCTTTCCGATTCGATTCTAATATCGCCGAAAAATGTTGAGTCCTGCGGCATTCCGGCAAAAAGTTGGCTTGTTAAAATCACAAAGGTTAATACGAATTTTTCCGCGCATGCGATTTGATGAAAATGTTTGGTCATATTTAACTTCATCATTAAAACATCGCCCGAATTTCACAACTTCCGATATGATAGATATCTCGATCCGGTTCGTTCCATCCTTCGTAAACCGCTCTCAAACTGATATTTTTCCCAATCTGATACTCGAATGTTGCACCCCAACCGACCGTCCATCCTTCACGCTTCCCGCTTCCCATTTCCCATGGAATTGCCGTACCTTTCGGAGTGACTTTCATCTGATCGATTTCTGTGAAAATTCGCCATCTTCCTTTTCCGGTTACTTTCTGTTCATAACCGAATTCCATTTCCGTTAGAAGAGCAATGACCGGATCATCGCCAATACTGCAATCCCGGTTAAGAGTTACATCACCGTCAATCAAGTGGATGCGGTTCCATAATTTTGATATTTTACTTTGAAACGCGAGTGTCTGGATATTTCTTGCGCGTGCCGAACTGATCTCCGATTTCCGGATCAGCTGTTTTCCGGAAAATGTCGCATCGAGAGTCGTATTTTGTACAAACTGCCCTTTATATCGCAACGACGTTTCGTTGTTCTGCGTATCTTCTTTACCGCGAACGTCAAGTTGACTGATCTGGTTTGCCTGTTGAATTCGGAATCGCAAATCGCCTCGTAGTTTTTTCAGTCGATATGAAATGTCCTGCTGGATCGACCGATTGAAATACGCCCAGTTTGAATCGACAGGCGCTGTTCGATATGTCCACAAACCGAGCGAACCTTGTTCTTTTGTAATTTGCTGGTCGAGACGAAAATCCGTCAGTGCAGTCATCCGAGAAAAAATCGTTTTTGCCAGCCAACCTCGAAGACAATTCCCGGAAAACTGAAGCCGAACGCCGTTTTGAATGCTGGTTACAGGTTCTTTAATGTCTGTCGGCAAAATGCGCAAAATATAATCGCCCTGAACATGTGGAACATAGTCGGCAAAAGTCGAATCGTAGAGATAATCACCATTTCCTGTTCCAACGTAATAATATCGCCGTTCCTTCTTGACCGTGCGTTCTTCCTCGATCTTCATATTCGTTTCCCAACGCAATGGAAAATTTCGCGGATTCTGCTGGATCATCGCCGAAAGAAGATAGAAATCGACGTTTGGTAACGAATTGTCACTGTAATATTTCTTTTTCCGGTGTGTGATATCCCACTTCGCGGAAAGCGTTCTCCAATCCAGCAATTCGCCACTGAAAATAAGATTTTCGGCGTCAGAATCCTTCACCCATCCGCTATCTTGCTTATCATCAGTTCGCACAAATCTTTCGATTTTCCATCGAAGTTTATTTTTCTCAGATGATGTCAACCCGATCGATTTCGTCTCGAACCGAAATGACGCACTTTCCGACGAATCATTTACTGAATTTTCAGAATAATATTCAGCGTATGGCCGAAATCCACAAATGTTGAATTGAATACTTGCCCGCTGACGAATCCAATTACTTGTGGCAATCTGATGTGTTGATGAGCGAATCTCCTCGTGTGAGATCGTGCCGTTTTCAAGAATCCCATACCGAACCGAACCGTTGGCTTTGTATCGTGCCGATTTTAAAGAATCGAGTGTCAATTGTCCGCCGTCGAATCCGACCGAAAGTTTATCCTTCAACTGCCAGTTCATTTTCCCCTCGATCATCTGTTGACCGGAAGTAGAATCGGAAGGCAAATTCCACTTTCTAAAATATTCAACCTCCTGATTTCGGTCAATGGGATTAAACCGTTTATCCTGACTGAGCAGTTTTCCGTTCACGTCGATCTTTCCGAATTTTTCCATCGGTAAAGATAGATTCGCCGCAGCACTTACCGCATTTCCGAAATTATCGTTGTCGTCATATCTTGAAAATGTATTCTTATCGAGCGATGATCTGGCAAATTCCGTTTTTAGATTAAAAAACTTCGATGGTTGCCAATCCCCCGATATGTGATAAAGTCTTTGCTTTTCTGGCATCTTCAATGGTTTAACCGGTGAATAAACTGCCTCTTCCTTCACTGATTCTGAAATATTCAAGTCCGATTTATCAATCCATTCATAATAGATTAGATCGGCGGTGTAACGTTTCCGGTATTGACCGGATTGTCCGATCAGATAAAATGCCGCCGTGTGTGTTCCGTTTCCACTCCCGACATAAATTAAAATCGAATCGGAAAGAATATACGCACCAGAACTGTCGGTCACGATTGTCGACCGGAACGCCACCGATTCGCGATCTCCGGCTTCACGGAGTGTTTTCTTCTCGGTATCGCTCAGAGTAATGTCGATTGGATTGTCCTTATCAGCCGATTCATTGATTATTTCCGCGGATAGTAGCAACCGATTTGAAAAACCGGTAACTGATGCCTGCGTGAACCAGATGTTATTTTGATAAATCAGATCGGAATATTGGAAATCGACCGTGATACGTGAATCGGACGTAATTAATTGCCGCGTCGTGAACGTAATCTCGGCTGTGGAATAATCGATGACGTAATCTGCATTTTCCCCGCGATTCATCGCTTTACCGTCGATCCAGATTTTCTCGGTTCCAGATAAAATGATGATCGCCGTCTCACCGTTTTTTCCAGTTAATTGATACGGTCCTTGATTACCTTCCTGACCGGTAAAATACTTGGAATAATATTCTCCTTTACCGACCGCTCCGGCAATTTTAGCCTGAACATTCCGTCGCCCGCTTTCGGCGATCATTCCCTGAAGTTTTCGATTGTAAGTTCCGAATTGTCCGTTCGTTATAGATAACTCATAATCACCGAACGTTACCCGTTCTTTGGGCATATTGACTGTAATGAAAACTTTATCGATTTCATCTAAAGTCTGTGTATTGCCTTCCGGTTGAATGGGAAGATTTTTATCTGTCAGTGTGCCGATAACCGCGATGTCTTCACTCAGATTTCCCTGCAACTCAAGGTTCAATCCCGATTGAAGTGAAAGCCCGCTTTCGCTCCGTAAAGTCACGCCACGATAGATCGTTCCTGATTTTAAAAAGTCATATTCCGTTGAAGTTTTCAGTTTTGATTGTTGTTGAACTGGTTTCATTTCAACTTTTTGCTGATGAAATGGAATGTATAATCTCGGCGGCAAGTTGATGATTCCTTGAGAAGGGAGCCGAGCGCTGATGAATTGATATGAAACCCGAACTGTTACCGAATCGTGTACACTTTGATCGATCTTTAACGTTCCATTCATCACGTTTTGGACGCTGACGGAAATGGTGTCTATTGAACCATTTTCCGGATGAATTTGAATCGATGTCGGAATAACGAACCTGTGGCTCAACTGAATTGTCGTATCGGATGGTAAAATACGAATCAGATCAGTTGCCGAAGTTTGAGATTTTACCAAAACCGGCGTCGCCAACAGCACGATTATAACTAACCATAACTGAACGAATTTCAACAGATTTCTTTTTGTTAAAAGTTCAAACATTCCGATTTGGGGCTGTCATTATTTTAACTCGCTCACTTCGCAAACGATGATCGACCCTGTTTGGGTAAGTAAATATATTTTTGAACCGTGTAATGCGCCGGCGATCCATTTATCATCAGAATTACCGCCGATTTGGGTGGGTTCGTACCATTCATCGATTTGTTTTGAATAAAAAACCACTCCCGGTTTCTCGTTAAAAAAGATCAGAACGTTTTCGTCGATCAACGTCATTCCGATTGCCGTTCCTTCCTCCGGCGCTCTCATTTCGGTAAGAAACGTTCCAAACCTGTCGAAGATCAGAACCTTTCCGGTTTTTTCCAGAACATACAATTTACCGGATGAACTAATCCGGATTTTGACAGGTTCCAGCAACGAATATTTCCCATATTCGAAACCGGCAAACGGTGTCGTCTGGTCATTTAACACATTGAATTTCAATACTTCCCTGTTTTCATTTTCCAGTACAAACATTTCGCCGATTTCTGTAGCTGCAATGCTTAACGGAAAAGGAATTGTGCGGTCATCATCGTTTTTTGGAAATACCGTTATGTAATTCAAATCCCGATCGTAGAGGGCGATCCGGTGATTGTTCAAATCTGTTACGAGCAATTCCAATCCCGATGAAACGCTGATGTCGGTTGGCGTATCGAATTGGCCTTCATTCCAGCCGAATCCGCCATTTTTCTTTAAAACGATTCCATCGTTACCGACTTTATATATTTCATGGAACTTACTGTCGATCAAATATATATCACCGAATTTAGAGACAGCGATTTCCGAAAACTGTGCACCTTCCGGAATCGGTGCAGGCTGAATGCTTTTTTCAAAAATCAGTTGTCCCAATAATGATCCGCACATTAGAATAATCGAAATAAAAACTTTCATCGGATGAATCCTCAATGATAAAAAATGACGGGATTTCTTTTGTTTGTGATTTTGGTGAGATAGGGTATTTATCAGCACCGGATCGGGTGTCACAATTGCGTCTTTTGCACCCGTTATTTCAATATTTGTTTAAAGACGTTGACTGTTTCATATATCTGCGGATTGGTGATGTCTAAGTGCGTGACAGCCCGCAGTTTTTCGCTATTGACGGGATTCATCCCAATTCCATGTTCCCGAAGTGCGGCGGAAAGCGATTCGGCGTTGAATTTTGGATGCCGGACATAAATCATCACCATATTGGTATCGACGCTTTCCATTTCCACCCTTACACCCTGAATCTGGCTAAGACCGAGCGCAAGTTCTTTCGCGTTTTGATGATCTTCCGCCAGGCGGTCAATATGATGATCCAAAGCGTAAATACAGGCTGCAGCTAAAATTCCGGACTGACGCATCGCCCCACCGAATATTTTCCGGTAACGTTTGGCTTTTTGAATGAACTCAGCCGATCCGCTGATTACGGAACCCACCGGCGCGCCAAGTCCTTTCGAAAAACAGACGCTCACCGAATCGAAATATCCCGCCCATTTATTCGCCGGAATTCCAGTAGCGACGACCGCATTCATCAGACGGGCTCCATCGAGATGTAATAAAATACCTCGTGATTTCGCCAACTCTGATAATTTTTCAATTTCAGAGATCGGGTAAATCGTTCCACCGGCGCGATTATGTGTATTTTCGACCATGATCAGCGACGTTTTTCCAGCATGTATGTTATCGGGACGGATTGCCGACTTGATCTCATCGATATCCATGACACCGGCGCGTCCTTTGATCGGGCGAATTTGAACAAGTGAATGAAATGCCGCTCCGCTCGCTTCATAATTGAAGATGTGACATTCCGATTCACAAATAATTTCCTGTCCGGGTTGCGTATGGCTTTTAATCGCCACCTGATTGGACATCGTTCCGCTCGCAACGAACAACGCATCTTCTTTTCCAAGCAAAGAAGCCACGCGTTTCTGGAGTTCGTTTACTGTCGGATCCTCGTCATAAACGTCATCGCCTACTTCGGCGCGAAACATCGCCATTCGCATACCGGGCGTCGGTTTGGTCACAGTGTCACTTCGCAAGTCAATTACTATCGGATTCATTTCACTCCATCCTTCATTCAAATTAATGGCATGTCAATTTAACCAAAAATATGAATTAATGAAAAAATCATCCGGTTAACGTTCAAGAAAACCTGCAGGTTTCGAGGCAGCATGAAAATTCCGACAAAAACCTTGCTTAATTATCCAAAGAATTCTAAAATCCAGCCGTCATGGTGAGCAATACAAAAACGTTGATGACTAAAATGTTCGAAAAGTGGTCAGGAGAACCGACGTTATCTTTCGATCCGTTACCACAATCCGGAAGTTATCGTGAATATTTCCGGCTCAAGAGCAAGGAGAAGTCCGCTCTCGGCGTTTTAAATCCCGATCGAAAGGAAAACATCGCCTTCATCAGTTTCTCGAAACATTTCCGCAAAAAGGGATTTGACGTGCCGGAGATTTACGACGATAATCTCGATGCATCGATTTATCTGATTCAGGATCTCGGCGACACGACACTCTACTCATTTCTTAGTCAGGTTTTCAAGAACGGCATCTTCCCCAAAAACCTGATCGATATTTATAAGCAAGTCGTTGCGATTTTACCACGATTTCAAGTTCTCGCCGGTCGGGATTTGGATTATTCAGTCTGTTATCCGCGTTCCCGGTTCGACAAACGCTCAATGATGTGGGATTTGAATTATTTCAAGTATTATTTCCTGAAACTTGCCCGCGTTTCGTTTGACGAGCAGGAACTCGAAGATGATTTCCAGAAATTTTCTGATTTCCTGCTAACCGCGAATTGCAATTATTTCCTCTACCGCGATTTTCAATCCAGAAACATCATGCTATTCGACGGAAAACCGTATTTCATCGATTATCAGGGCGGCAGAAAAGGCGCGCTACAGTATGATCTCGCCTCGCTTCTATACGACGCGAAAGCCGATATTCCCCAGCATATTCGTGAAGACCTCCTTTATGAATATATGAAAAACCTCCGCATGATCATCGACTTCGACGAAAAAGAATTTCTCGGTTATTTCTGGGGATATGTTTTGATCAGGATCATGCAGGCGATGGGTTCGTACGGTTTTCGTGGCTTTTACGAAAAGAAAGAACATTTTCTGAAAAGTATTCCGTATGCAACCGCCAATCTCGACTGGATTCTCTCCCACATTCAGTTGCCGGTAAACCTTCCTATGCTGACCGGCGTATTGAAAAGTCTCGTCGATTCGCCGAAACTTAAAGCGATCGGCGGCGGACAAAACCGGTTGAAAGTCATCGTCAATAGTTTCGCTTATAAAAGAGGGATTCCTTCCGATTATTCCGGTAACGGCGGCGGTTTCGTTTTCGATTGCCGCGGCATTCTGAATCCCGGGCGCTATGAAAAATATAAAAACCTTACCGGAAATGATGCACCGGTGATCGATTTCTTTAAAACCGAAACCAATATAGATGAATTTCTCGAAAACGTCTATCGCGTTGTCGATCCGTCGATTGAAAATTATATATCTCGAAAATTCACCGATCTGATTGTCAATTTCGGTTGCACCGGTGGTCAACACCGCTCGGTTTATTGTGCGAATGCCTTTGCCAATCACCTGAAATCGAAGTTCAACACTGAGGTCGTACTCCGGCATCTCGCTCTTGAAAATGAATAAGTTGGTGACATTTTCATGAAAGCGATGATTCTTGCGGCTGGACTTGGCACTCGCCTTCAACCACTCACAGATTCCCTTCCTAAAGCGCTCATTCCGGTCGGAAATAAACCGATGATCCAGCATGTTATCGAAAGATTGGTCCGATATAATTTTAATCCAATCGTTGTCAATGTTCATCACTTCGCCGATCAACTGATTGATTTTCTTAAAAACAACGATTTTGGCACGGAGATCATCATTTCAGATGAAAGAAATAAACTGTTGGATACTGGCGGCGGTTTGCTACACGCGGCTCGATTTTTAGATGGTCACGAATCGTTTCTCGTTCACAATGTTGATGTTTTTTCGACGCTCGACTTGAATGACATGGTTTCTAAACACCTCGAAACCGGCGCATTGGCGACAGTCGCCGTTCAGGAACGTCCGAGCAACCGACAACTGCTGTTTGATTCCGAAGGAATCTTAACCGGATGGGAAAATATCCGTACCGGCGAGAAAATCATCGTCCGCCGTTCATACGAAAAACTTCATCCGCTCGCTTTCGGCGGTATCCACGTTATCAGTCCGGAAATATTCAAATGTCACTATCCGAAAGAGATCTTTTCGATTATCGATTTTTACCTGCATCTGGCGCCTCAAAAGAAGATTTTAGAATACCGTTATTTCGATAATCTTTGCATGGACCTTGGTAAAATTGAAAATATTGAAACCGCTCGAAAGATTCTCGAGATTCTTTCGACCCGGTAATAATTATTTCAAATTATTTACGTCTTTTAGGTACGTGGCGACGCGGTTTACTGCTTTTATCCGCTGAGGCAGCAAGGCTGATCCAGTTCTCGCTGATCTTGATTTTTCCTTTTTTGAATAAACCGCCGATGGCTTTTTTGAATTGTTTTTTGCTTACGCCGAATTTCGCATAAATCTCTTCCGGTCTCGTATTGTCCGAAAATGGCAGAAATCCATCGCCCTGATTTAGCATCGCCGTGATCTGTCCTTCGACATCGCTTAAATATTTATAACTTGCCGGCTGAAGACTTACATCGATTTTCTCATCGGCACGAATAATTTTGATAAAAGCGCGTTTTCGATCGCCGATCTGTACGTTCTCGAACAATTCATCGTCATAAAGCAGTCCTTCATATTTTTCATCGATGACGACTTTATATCCGAGATCGGTCTTTTTATAAAGAATGACATCGACCTCTTGCCCAACCTTCAAACCGGAAGGATCCGCATTTAGATATTTACGAAAATTACTCGATGCGATCAGTCGGTTCGTCTTTTCATCCAGACAAATCCGGACGACATACGATTCGCCAAGTTTCATTTCCGGGCTTTGTTCCCGAAACGGCACGAGTAAATCCCTTTCCGGATGCCATTCGATGAATGCACCGAACTTTGTCACGGCTTTAACTTTAAGATATGCAAAATTTCCTACAAAAGCCGTCGGAGGAATCAGCGATGCGACTAACCGTTCTTTGGAATCGGGGTAAATGAGGACGGAGAGTTTATCGCCG